>NZ_JBICCO010000012.1:0-105404 GCF_043119405.1 Achromobacter sp. 413638 | reverse complement strand
CCCCCCCCCCGCCCCCCCCCCCCCCCCCCCCCCCCCCCCCCACGTCCAGCACGGCGTGTTCGCCGACCCAGAGTGAGCGGCCGGAGCCGGTCGCCATCATCTCGTCCATGGTCGTGTCGCGCAGCGCGGTCACCGCGATGCGGCCCGACCAGGCCTGCAGCGTGCCGTTCAGCGTGATCTGGCCGATGCCGGCCAGATTGATGCGCTGGCCCGGGTCGACCGCCACCAGCGAACCTTCCGCCAGCGTCAGGCCGACGCGGGACAGCTCGTTCTGCGCGGTCTGCAGCGTGCCGCTCTGCAGGGTCAGGCTGGCGCCCTTGCGCTGCGTCAGCACGCTCTTGACCGCGTCTTCCTGGTAGAGCGGCGGCGTCCAGGGCTGCAGGGCCCGCGTCTTGTCCGTCGCGGCGGCGGCGTCCGGCGCCAGGCGCAGCAGCGGCATCGAGACGCGCAGCTGCGCGCCTTCGACGACTTCCAGGCCGCGCGTGCCGATCAGTTCGTATTGCGAGAAGCCCTGCGCGAAGTCGCTGTCCGCCAGCACCGACACGCCGGCGGGCGCGGCCTGGCCGCGCTGCTCGGCGCGCACCACGCGGATCTGGTTGGCCTGCAGGGTCAGCTTGCCGCCGCCGTCCACGCCGCGCGCGGCCAGCGCGCCGTCCAGCGCCAGCACGCCGGGCGACCCCGCCGATCCGGCCTCCAGCAGCAGATCGCCGCCCCGGCCGGCCAGGGCCTTGCCGCCGCTCTGGATGGCGGCCCCGCCGCTCACGTCCACCAGGCTGCCCTGGCCGAGCGCGATGCTGCCGCTGCTGCGCAGCGCCACCTGTCCGCCGTTGCGGCGCGCCAGGCCGGGCGAGGCGGCGGGATCGAGCGCGGCATTGGTCCACAGGCCGCTGACATCGAGCGTGGCGCCCGCAGCCAGCGTGACGCCGGCGGGCTTGCCGGTCGCGGGCCGGACGAGGACGTCCTCGATCGCGCCACGGTCATTGACCTGCCTGAGCACGTTGCCGGCCTGGATGCGGCCGCCCTGCGCGGCGATGCCGGCCTGGATGTCGACCTGCGGCGCGTACAGCAGCACGCCGGCGCCGGGGGCGAACCCCAGCGCCTGTTCGACGGCGATCCTTTCCTTGGCGGCCACGGTCAGCTGACCCGGATTGACCGCGTTCAGCCAGGCGGCGTCCAGGCGTATCTCGCCGTCGGCGGCCGGACCGCTGCCGATGGATACCTTGCCGGCCAGCGCGGCCAGGGCCCAGTTCACCTGGCCGCTGTCGGCGTCATAGCGCGGCAGGTAGCTGCCGACGATCAGGCGGCCGCGGCGCGCCACGGTCGTCTGCGACTGCAGATAGCCGTCCATGTCCCATTGCGGCGCATCGGTCTGGCGCGGGCCCTGGTAGACCTCGCCGGTGACGCCGCCTTCCAGCCGGGCCTGCCCGGTCGAGACGATCAGGGCGCCGGCGTCGCGGCCGACGGTGTAGCCGTTCTCGAACCGCGTCCGGGGGCCGATCAAGGGGTTGTAGAAGACCCGCGTGGCCTTGTCGCCCCAGCGCTGGTGCACCTGCTCGAAGCCCTTGTACAGGCCGGTGTAGAGCAGGTCACCGGGCGCGCGCGACACGTCGTAGAGGCGGCCGTCGGCGCCGCGCAGCCAGCTCTGGCGGATGTACCCGTCCTGCACGTCCAGCGTGCCGCCGGACAGGTTGATGTCCGAGCCGGCGCGGGTGACCAGCGCGCCGCCGGTGAAGGTGGCGGTGCCGCCCTGGGCCAGCCATTCGCTTGCCGTGCGCCCGCTGGTGGCCAGGTAGCCGCCCACTTCCAGCAGGCCGCCGCCGGTGTACCAGCGCTCGCCGGCATAGCCGTTGGCGCCGCCGGGCACCTTGACCAGCGTGCGCCGGTCGATCCAGATCTCGCTGTTGTTCAGCAGCTTGCTGTCCCGGTTGACCGGCGCGTCGCGCTGTTCATTGCCCTGGACGTCGATCTTCAGATTGTTCGATTCCATGGCCAGGCGCACGCCGATGGCACCCGCCACGTCCAGCCGCGCGCCGGCGTCGAGCAGGGTCTGCCTGCGCGCCGACACGGCGATCTGGCCGCCGGTGGCCAGCGTGGTCGAGCCGTCCAGGAACGAGGCCAGGTTGCCGCTCACCACTTCGATGCGCGGCAGGTCCGGGCGGTCGGCCACCGTGCTCAGGTTGTCGAAGACGCCGGCCGTGTTGTTGTTGGCGAGGCCGTCCAGCGTCTTGAGCGCGGCGGTGCGCTGGCCCTCCAGGCCGGTCACGGCGGATGGCTCCAGCAGCACGGCGGTGACGCTGCCCGCGCCCAGCGTCACGCTGCCGCTGGCGTCGCTGGCGCGGTTCAGCAGGTGGATGGCGCCGCGCGCGCCGATGTCGGTGCTGGCGACCAGCACGCCGTCCTGCCGGATCTGATGGCCGGTCAGCGTGATGTCGCCGGTGGTGGCGCTGATCAGGCCGCTGTTGCGCACCAGGCCCGCCGTGCTGGCGGGCTTGAGCGTGGCGCTGACTTCATTGCCGGCCGTGGTGGACTTGAGGTTGCCGTCGGTGCCGTAGCCCTTGCGGATGTAGAAGTCGTCGCCCGCCGCCAGCGCGGTCTGGCCGCCAGGCGTGGCGATGGCGCCGGCGTTGTGGACCTCGCGGCCCAGCAGCAGCACGTAGCCGCCGCCCTTGGTCGCGGTGGTGGACGCGGCGGTGTCGATGCGCGCGCCTGCCTGCACCTGTATCTGCCCCAGCGCGTCCTTGAAGGTGGGCTGCGTGCCGTTGGCATCGGTATAGATGCCCTTGTCGCGGAACTGCTGGTCGGTGATGGTGGCGGCGGCGGCCACCAGATTGCGCGCGTTGACCTGGCTGGTGCCGGTGAAGATCACGCCGTTCTGGTTGACCACCAGCACGGTGCCGTCGGCCTTGATCGCACCGTGGATCTCGCTGGGTTTCGCGGACGCGCCCACCACGCGGTTCAGCGCCGCGTCGGACGCGTTCTGCTTGAATTGCAGCGTGGTGTTGCGGCCGACGTTGAAGCTGTCCCAGTTCAGGATGGCGCGCGACTGCGTCTGCTCGATGGTCACGACCTGGCGGCCATCGGCCGTGCTCTTCTGCGGCGCCTTGGCGCCTTCCCATTTGGCCTGCGCGCCCTCGGCCGCCCACAGGCCGCCCGGCGTCAGTCCGTCCGGCACGCCGGCGCCATTGGCGGCCGCCGCCGCGCGCGCGGCGGCCTGCGCCGCCTGCTGCGCGGCCACGGCCGCCGCCGTGCGGTTCAGGTTGTCGAGCGAGCGCTGCAACTGCTGGCGCGACTGCGCCTGCTGCTGGCTGGCGTTGCCGACGCCTGCCAGGCTGCCGTCCGGCAGGCGGCCCGAGCGTTGCACGGCCGATTGCGCCGCGCCCTTGTCGGCGAACCAGCCGGGACTGAAGGCCCGCGATTGCGCCTGCGCCGCGCCCGCCGCGCCGCCGGCGATCAGCAGCGCGGCCACCGCCTGGGAAACCGGCGTGCGCCGCCAGGCGCGAGGGGAGGAGGAAGGACGGACGGAAGGCGCTTGAAACGTGGGCATGGCGTCGTTCTGGTATGTCGATGAGGGGCGTCGGCGGCGTGGCCGCCGGGGCCGGCTTACTCATCTAGTCGAACGGCGCGCGGGGACTCGGCACAACAATCCCCATGAAATTTTTATGACATGCGCAATCCGGACCGCGCGCCATCCGTCTCAGCTAAGGAAGACCAGATCGCCCACGCGCCGCACCTGCGCGCCGTACAGCTGCTGGATCTGGGCGATGGCCTGGTCCAGGTCCTGCACCTCGTAGCGGGCGCTCAGGCGGCGCCGCGCCAAATCTCCATTCATCAGCACCACGCGCCCCGGGCGGTAGCGGTTGATCTCGTCGATCGCCTGCTCCAGCGGCAGGTCATGGAAGCTGACCACGCCCGCGCGCCAGTCCGAGGGCCGAGCCGGCAGCGGCGCGGGGGCGTCCAGGGCATCGTCGTCGTAGGCGATCTGCATGCCGGCCGCGAGCCGCAGCGCGCCTTGCGGATGGCGCACTTCGAGCTGACCGGCGTTGCAGCGCAGCTGCACCTGCTGGCCGCGCAGCCGGCGGATCTCGATATCGCCGTCGGCCAGCAACAGGCGCGCCGCGCCGGCTTTCACCAGGCAAGGCTGGTCGCGCCGGGCCTGGATCGCCGCCTCGCCGGCCACCAGCTCGATCTCCGGCCGGCCGTCGCGGGTGGCGACGTTCAGGCTGGTCTGCGTGTTCAGCGCCAGCGTCAGTTGCTGCGCGTCCAGCGCATAGCGGCGCTGCTCGCCGGTGGCGGTCCGGTAATCCGCCTGCATTTCGGCATAGGATGGCCACAGGCCCAGCGGCGGTCGCAGCAGCCCCACGGCCGCCAGGCTGGCGAAGGCGCCGGCGCCGCCGGCCAGCAGCCAGCGCCGCCGGGGCGAGAATGGCGCCTGCGCCCGGCGGTCCGGGCGCGCCTGGGCGGGGCGCTCGGCCGCATAGGCTTGCACCACGCCGCCCAGCTCGCGCCAGGCGCGGCTGGCTTGCGCCCAGGCGCGCTGATGCGTCGGGCTTTGGCCGCGCCAGGCCTTGAAGGCTTCGCCGTCCTGGACGGTGGGCGACCCCGCGCCCAGGACGCGCGCCCAGGCGTGTGCCTCGCGTTCGATCGCGTCGTCGTCGGGAGAGCCGGGGCGGTGTGCGGTGTTCATGGGCGGGTTCGGGCGGCGCGGGCGGAAGCGCCGTTCTCTTGCTTAGACGTTTGGGCGACGGCAAAACGGCACGCCAAACGCGCGAAATACACACTTGCTTGCATTATTTCTTCGCTCGCTGTCCTCGCCGGCCCGGTTCGACGGGCGGCTGGCCGGGCGTGGCGACGTCCTGCGCCCGCCGCATCGCGCGCAGGCAGTGCTCGTGCGCGGTCTGCAGTTCGCGTCCGACCAGCCGCAGCGAAATGCCCCAGCGTTGCGCCAGTTCGGGCCGCGACAAGCCGTCGACGCGCGCCGCCACCAGGATGTCGCGCTGGCGCGGCGTCAGCATGTCCAGCGCCTTGAACATGCCTGCCATGTCCGAACGCGACTGGGCGATCTCGGCCGGGCCGGGGGTCTCGTCCTCCAGCTCGAAGAATTCGCTGACCTCGCTCTCGCTGAGCAGGCGGGTGTCCTGGCGGATGCGGTCGATGGCCGCGTGCACGGCGGTGTTGACCAGGTAGGTCTGCGGATGGCGCACGCCGTCCAGGTCGTCGCGCGCGGACAGGCGCAGATAGGCGTCGTGCAGCGCGTCGCCGGCCAGGTCGGAGGCGCCGCCCAGGCGCCGCGAGACCTGGTTCCTGAGCGCGTCGTAGCGCTCCGCGATCAGCCGCCTCAGCGCGGCCAGCCCCGCTCCGCTCATCGTGCGCAGGCCTCGCGTCCGTTGGCCGAGGGCAGGATCAGCAGCGTGGCGGGCAGGCCGAAGCCGGGCGGCGGCGCGCCCATCGGCAGCCCGGCCAGCGCGTTGCGCAGGCCGGGCTCCATGTCCGGACGTCCGTCCGCGTGGACCTGCACGCCGTCAATGGCGTGGGAGGCGTCCAGCGTGATCCGCAAGGCGGCGCGGTATTCGCCCACGCGCAGCGCCGGGCGCGCGCACAGGGCCGACAGCACGCGCGCCTGGATCTGGCCGTAGTAGCGCAGGCGGGCGGCGTCCGGCGCGGCCTTGGGCGCGGGCAGGGGCCGCAGCATCAGTGCGCGCGGGGTGGTGTAGATGGCTTGCAGGCCGCTGCCGGCCAGCAGCTTTTGCAGCGCGTCGCGCGAGCTGTAGCGGCCCGACAGGGCGGGCGCGGTCTTGTCGGCCACATGGCCGGCGTCGTAGAGCACCGAGTCGCCGGTCAGCTCGCTGTAGCGCTGCAGGGCGTCATGCAGCGGCTGGCGCGGCCAGTCGAAGGCATGGACGGGATCCGGCTGGGCCTGCGCGGCCGACAGCGCGGCGCCCAGCAGGCCGGCGGCCAGCATCAGCGGCAGGCGCTTCACGCCGCGGGACACGCGGACGTCGGACACGGCGCAAGGGGCAGGGCAGCGGGGAGCTTCATACGCGCGGGCACCCGGCGCGGGCGGCCGGCAGACGGGAAGGGAGCCGCAATGGTAGGGCGCGAAGATGAAGCTTTGGTTGCAGTCAGATGACGGCAGGCGCGGCGGCCGTCATCTGGCGCGGATGCCGACGCGGCTGGGGCGCTGGCGGGGAGCGCGGGCGGCGCCCGATCAGCGCATGCCGGGAAAGGCCGTCACCCAGGAAACCTTGATGTCGCCAAAGGCGCGCACGATCTGGACCTTGAAGTCCGGGAAGGCGGTGACGATCTCCCATTTGCCGCAGCTGCTGGCGAAGGCGCGCACGCGCTCGACGCGGATGTCCTCGAAGGCGTTCACGACCTCGATCTTGATGTCGGGAAAGGCGTTGACGATCTGGACCTTGCCGCGCAGCGGGATGCCCTTGTAGGTGCAATTGGCCTTGTCGAGGTCGCCGGCCTGCGCCAGGGCGGGCGCGGCGAGCAGGCAGAGGGCGAGGCGGATCAGCGTTCTTTTCATGGGGCAGGGATGGTAGCGCGCGGCCCTCAGCCCTTCAAGCCCAGCCGGCGCGCCAGCTTGTGCAGGTTGCTGGGGTCCACCTCCAACACGCGGGCGGCCGCGGCCCAGTTGCCGTCGTGCGCTTGCAGCGCCAGCCGGACGTGCTGGCGCTGGCAGGCGTCCACGGCGTCGCGCAAGGCAGGCAGCGCGCCGTCCGGCGTCGTGGCGGGCGGCGCGTCCGGCGCCGGCGCGAGGGGACGCAGGTCGGCGCCGGACAGGTCCAGCAGGCCGGCCTCCAGCGTGACGATGTGGTTGCGGTTGGCGCCCCGGCTCACCGCCTTGATGGCGGCGCGGCTGATGACATGCTCCAGCTCGCGCACATTGCCCGGCCAGCGGTAGCGGCGCAGCGCCTCTTCGGCGTCCAGCGCCAGCCGCAGGCTGCGCAGGCCCAGCCGGGCGCGGTTCTGTTCCAGGTAGCGGCCGGCCAGCAGCAGCACGTCGTTGCCGCGCTCGCGCAGCGGCGGGATGGCGATGGGATAGACCGACAGCCGGTGGTACAGGTCGGCGCGGAAGTCGCCGTCGCGCACCAGGTCCTTCAGGCTGCGGTTGGTGGCGGCCACGATGCGCACGTCCACGCGCCGGGGACGGTCGTCGCCCAGGCGCTGGATCTCGCCGTTCTGCAGCGCGCGCAGCAGCTTGGCCTGCACCAGCAGCGGCAGTTCGCCGACTTCGTCCAGGAACAGGGTGCCGCCGTTGGCGGCCTCGAAGCGGCCGGGCCGGTCGGCCACCGCGCCCGAGAACGCGCCCTTGGCGTGGCCGAACAGCTCGCTCTCGGCCAGCGACTCGGGCAGGGCGGCGCAGTTCACGTGCACCAGCGGCTTGGCGCGGCGTCGCGACAGCCGGTGCACGCGGTGCGCGAACAGTTCCTTGCCCACGCCGGTCTCGCCCAGCAGCAGGATCGGCAGTTCCGAGTCCGCCACCACGTCGATCTCGTGCAGCAGGCGGGCGATGGACTCGCTCTGGCCCAGGATCTCGTGGTTGTCGGCGGGCGTACCGTCGGCCCGGGACTGGCCCCGCGTCAGGCGCAGCGCGCGCGTCTCGGCCTCCAGCCGCGTGGTGCGCAGGGCCGCTTCCACCAGCATGATCAGCTCGCGCAATTCGGACTGGGCCTCGGCGCCGAAGGTGCCGACCTCCAGCGCGTCCAGCGTCAGCACGCCCCAGGGCTGGCCCTCGACATGCAGGCTGGTGCCCATGCAGTCGTGCACCGGCAGGGGCTCGCCGGCCATGCCGTTGATCAGGCCGTCGTAGGGGTCGGGCAGGGTGCTGTCGTGATGGAAGCAGGTGACGCCCCGGCGCGCCAGGATGGCGGCCAGCCGTGGATGCTGCTGCACCGCGAAGCGCCGGCCCAGCGCGTCCTGGGTCAGGCCGTCCACGGCCACGGGGCGCAGATGGTCTTCCTCCAGTTGCAACAGGGCCACGGCGCCGCAGGAGAAGTGCGCGCGCACGCTGGAGACGAGCCGTTGCAGACGCACGGCGGGGGGCAGATCGACGACCAGGTCGGCCAGGAGCAGGTTTTGCATGGCGGGGTGATTTGTACCGTTCAGGGTTCCATTTACCCGCATCGGGCAGGGTCATGGCTACCCTTGGAATCGCAAGTGCTTGATCCGGCTCAAACTATTTGCTGGCACGGAATTCGCTTTGGAAGAAGCACCGTCACGTACCTTGGAGAGACGCAATGAGTTTGGTCGAGCAATCCCTGGGCCAGCTGGCCCGCAGCATCCCTGGCGCCACGCAGGTGTTTCACGAATACGAGCTGGATTTCTGCTGTGGCGGCAAGAAAAGCCTGGCCGATGCCGCCGCCGAGCGGGCGCTGGACGCCCGCCGCATCGAGGCGCGCCTGATGGAGCTGGCGCGGCAGCCGTCCGACATGCCCGACTGGAACGCGGCCAGCCCCGCCGATCTGATCGATTACATCCTGGCGCGCTACCACGAGGTGCATCGTCAGCAGCTGCCCGAGCTGATCCGGCTGTCGCTGAAGGTGGAGCAGGTGCACGCCGACAGCCCGGACTGCCCCACCGGGCTGGCCGAGCACCTGCGCACCATGAGCCAGGAGCTGGAGAGCCACATGCAGAAGGAAGAGCAGGTGCTGTTCCCGCTGCTGGCGCGCGGCCATGGCGCGATGGCGGCCATGCCCATCACGGTGATGCGCATGGAGCACGACGATCACGGCGTGGCGCTGGAACGGCTGCTGGCGCTGACGAACAACATCACGCTGCCGCGCGCCGCCTGCAATACCTGGCGCGCGCTCTACCTGGGGCTGCGCGCCTTCAAGGAAGACCTGATGGCGCATATCCACATGGAGAACAACATCCTGTTCGAGAACGCCATGGCGCCTGCCGCGCGGAGCGCGTCGGTCAGCACGCCGGCGGGCGGGTGTTGCGCAGGCGCCAGCTGAGTCCGGCGCGCGTTCAGCGGCCTGCCCTTGGCCAGTGCGCCATCGGCAGACCGGGAACGGGCGAGCGGAAGCAGGGAATGCGCGTGCCGAACAGGCTGCCCAGATACACGGTGCGCAGGTCCGGGCCGCCGAAGGTGATGCTGGCCATCCACGGCGCGATGGCGCCGCGCGCGCGCTGCATGTCCTCGCTGCGCAGCGTGCCCGCGTCGAAGCGCCGCATCAGGTTGGCGCTGGCCTCGGCGTCGCCGTCGTCCAGCAGCAAACGCATGTCGCCCTGGGGCGTGAGCGCGATAAGCCGGTCCACCATGATCAGCGTGGCCCACAGATTGCCGTGCGCGTCGAACGCGATGCCGTCGGGCAGGCCGCCCAGGTGGGCGGGGCCGAAGATCTCGCGGTCGACCAGCCTGACTTCGCCTGGCCGGGACTCGTCCAGCCGCATGCGGGTGATGCGCGGGCCGGTGGTTTCCACGATGTACAGCCATTGCTCGCGGGCGTCGAGCCGGATTTCGTTGGTGAAGTGAAATCCGTCGGCCACCACGCGGATGCGGCCATCTTCGAGCACCGCTACGTAGCCGTCGCGCACGCGGTCGGCCAGCGCCCGGGTCCATGGGTTCACCCGCGTCGAGACGGTGAGCCAGACGCGGTCCCTGGTATCGCGCAGCACGAAATTGACCTTGCCGATGGGCTGGCCGTCGATGTTGTCGATCAGCGTGCGGGTGCGCCCGTCGCGGTCCATGATTTCCAGCCGGTCGGTGCCGAAGTTGGAGATCAGGATGCTGCCGTCGGCGGCGAAGGCCAGGCCGTTGGGCAGCGTGCCTTGCGTATAGCGGGCCTGCACGGCAGCGCCGGCGTCGTCGGCGCCGTCGCCAAAGCGCGTGTCCGCGCGTTGGCCGACGTAGCGCTGCGAGCCGTCGGGCGCGATGCGGGTGACGCCGCCGCGCGCGTCGGCGGCCCACAGCGTGCCGTCGGGCTCGGCCAGGATGCACTCGGGACGCTGCAGTTCGCGGCCGACGTAGCGGATGGTCGAGGGATCGACGGTGTATCCGTCCAGGGGATTGGACGCTGCCATGGGCGGGCTCCTTGTTGCGCGGCCGGTATCAGAAGGCGACGTTGGCGCGGCCCTTGAGCTGCAGGATCCGGCGGGCCTCGTCGGGCGTGGCGATCTCCATGCCCAGCTCGGTCAGGATGCGGCGGATCTTGGCGACCTGCTCGGCGTTCGACGTGGCGAGCTGGCCGCGTCCCAGGAACAGGTTGTCCTCCAGGCCCACGCGCACGTTGGCGCCCATCACCGCGCCCATGGTCACGAAGGGCATCTGCTGCCTGCCGGCGGCGAACAGCGACCAGACGTAGTCCTTGCCGAACAGGCGGTCCGCCGTCTGCTTCATCAGCAGCACGTTCTCCGGATCGGCGCCGATGCCGCCCATCACCCCGAACACCGACTGGATCAGGAACGGCGGCTTGACCAGGCCCTGCTCGACGAAGTAGGCCAGGTTGTAGAGGTGGCCGATGTCATAGCACTCGAATTCGAAGCGGGTGCCATGCGTCTTGCCCAGCGTTTCGAGGATGTAGCGGATGTCGCGGAAGGTATTGCGGAAGATGCCGTCCTCGGTGGCCTGCAGATAGGGCACTTCCCAATCGTGCTTCCACTGACGTGGTTTCTCGGCCATGCGGAACATGGCGAAATTGATCGAACCCATGTTCAGCGAGGCCATTTCCGAGGACGCGCGCAGCGCGCCCGCCAGGCGCTGCTCCAGCGTCATCGTCACGCTGCCGCCGGTGGTGATGTTGAGCACGGCGTCGGTCTGCTCGGCGATGCGCGGCAGGAACTGCATGTACACGTCGGCCGATGGCGAGGGGCTGCCGTCGGCCGGATTGCGCGCGTGCAGGTGGATGATGGCCGCGCCGGCCTGCGCGGCGGCGATGCTCTGCGCGGCGATCTCCTCGGGCGTGCAGGGCAGGTAGGGCGACATGGTGGGCGTGTGGACCGAGCCGGTGATGGCGCAGCTGATGATGGTCTTGGTCATGGCGGGTGCTTCCAGGGGGCGTTGAATGAGCGGGCGGCGCGCGCCGTCAGGCCGCGGGCATCAGCGCGTCGTCGAAGATGGCGACGGCGCGCGTCCAGCCGGCCGAGGCATTGCGGATCTTGTGCGGGAAGCAGCTGATGTAGAAGCCGTCGGGCGGCAGCGCTTCCAGGTTGTGCAGCTTCTCCAGGTGGCAGTAGCCAATGTCGCGGCCGGCCTTGTGGCCTTCCCAGATCAGGCCGGCGTCGTGGCTGCGGGCATATTTTTCGGCGGTATGGACGAAGGGCGCGTCCCAGCTCCAGGCGTCGGTGCCCGTCAGCCGGACGCCGCGCTCCAGCAGGTACATGGTGGCGTCGTAGCCCATGCCGCAGCCGGCGGACACGAAATCATCATGTCCGTAGCGGCTGCCGGCGCGGGTGTTGACCACCACGATTTCCAGCGGCTGCAACGTGTGGTCGATGCGCTTGAGCTCGGCCTCGATGTCGGCGGCGGTCACGACATAGCCGTCGCCGAAATGACGGAAGTCCAGCTTCACGCCAGGCTGAAAACACCATTCCAGCGGCACTTCGTCGATGGTCCAGGCGCGCTTCTTCTCGCCCAGCGCCTTGTCCATGGTGCTGTGGAAGTGGAACGGCGCATCCAGATGCGTGCCATTGTGGGTGGACAGCGTGACCTTCTCCACGGCCCAGCCTTCGCCGTCGGGCAGGTCTTCCTTCTTCAGGCCGGGAAAGAACGGCTCGATCTGGCCGATCGTGTGCTCGTGGGTGAAGTACTGGATCTCGGGCTTGAAGGCGGGCGGATCGGAGACGACATCGTTCTCCAGGTAGATGGACAGATCGACGAAGCGGCGCGTCATGGCGGAATTCCTGTTTGTGTTGGGGAGTGTGGTTGCGGCCGGGCTCAGTGCGCGGCGACGGGTTCTTCGGCGGCGGCTGTCTTGCCGGCGGGCAGCAGCAGCACCACGGCGGCGGCGATCACGAACACGCCGCCGCAGGCGGCGATGCTCGGGCCGAAGCCGAAGGTGGCGGACATCGAGCCCAGCAGCAGCGGCGCGAAGGCGGAGATGCCGCGTCCCACGTTGAAGCAGAAGCCCGCGCCCGTGGCGCGCAGCTGGGTGGGAAACAGTTCCGCGAAGTACGAGCCCATCAGTCCGGCGAAGGCCATGAAGAAAGCAAATACCGGCCCCAGCCACAGCAGCAGCAGGTGATCCGTGGCCTGCACGTAGAACGGCAGCAGCAGGCCGGAGCAGACCAGCGACAGGATCAGGGCTTTTTTCTTGCCGACGCGGTCGGCGATATAGCCGAAGGCGTTGTAGCCGACGAACATGCCGATGTTGAGCAGGACCAGGAAGCGCGCCATGGTGCCCGTCTCCAGCCCGCGTTCCTTTTGCAGGAAGGTCGGCAGCCAGGTGCTGGCGCCCCAGTACGCGGCCAGCGTCAGCGCCGAGACCATCGTGCCCAGCAGCGTCACGCGCAGCAGGGCCGGCGCGAACAGCGGGGCGACGCCTTGCCCGCCCGCGCCTTGCGGCGCGCCGGCGCGTTTGCGCTGGCGGTCGGCCAGCCAGGTCTCGGATTCGGGCACGTAGCGCCAGACGTAGACCATGGCGATCACGACCGCCGCGCCACAGACGAAGAACAGCGCGCGCCAGCCATGGGCGGGCAGCAGGTAGGAGGCTGCCGCGGCGGCGATGGCCGCGCCGATGGAAAAGGAACTGAGCACGAAGGAGGTGGCCCGCGCGCGCTGGTGCGCCGGCCAGGTTTCGTTCACGTGGGCGGCGGCGATGCCCCAGACGCTGCCCAGGCCCAGGCCCGAGAGAAATCGCAGCGCCAGCACTTCGCGCCAGTCGGTGGCGCCGGCAACCGCCATCGTCAGCGCGCCGAAGCTGCCCAGCGACAGCAGCAGCACTTTGCGGCGGCCCCAGCGGTCGGCCAGCGGCCCCATGACCAGGCCGCTCATGCCGATGCCGAGCAGGGTGGCCGTGGCCAGCAGCCCGGCCTGCATCGGGCCGATCTGCAGCGACGCCGAAATCGCCGGCATGGCGATCGCCAGGATGAGGATGTCCACGGCATCGAACATGTAGCTCAGGAAGTACCCGGCCAGCACGCGCCATTTCAAAGTGGATGGGGAAGGGGCCATGCTTGTCTCCTGACGTTTTTGATCGTCTCTTATGGAAAACTGACTGTACGATCGTTCAGTTTATTTGGTCAATCCATCGAGCCCCTAGGGAAAACCAGGGCTACCATGACCTCCTTAAAATTCCAGGCCATCCCAGAGGAGAGATGCATGCCAGCAAAGCCTGTGCCCAAGAAAGCGGCCACGGCCCGGACCAAGGCGCCCGCCGCCGTCAGCAAGCGCGACCGGATCCTGGACGCGGCGCAACAGCTGTTCGCACAGGGAGGATTCGACGGCGTGTCCATGCGCGACATCGCGGCGCAGGCCGGCGTGGGCCTGCCCCTGATCGTCTATCACTTCGAGACCAAGCAGAATCTGTACCGCGCCCTGTTCGAGCGTTTCAGGACGCTGCTCGACGCCCGCCTGACCGCCTTGCATGCGCCCGTCGCGCCGGGCGTGGACCCGCTGGAGCACATCGTCCGCGCGCTGGTTTTGCCGGTGCTGCAGGCGCAGGGCGGGGAGGCGGGCGTGGCCTACGCCAAGCTCGTGGCCAGGGAAGTGTCGGACCCGCGCGAAGCCGAGCGCGGCATCGTGGCGGAGTATTTCGATCCGTTCGCCGTGGAGTTCGTCCATGCGATCCGGACCGTGCTGCCCAGGCAGGATCCGGACTACGCGCACTGGGCCTATCTGTACGCGGTGGGCGCCCTGGTGATGAGCGTGTTCGACCGCCGCATCGAACGCATCTCCGAGGGCCAGACGCATGCGGGCGACTTGAAGAACAAGGCGGAGTACCTGGTGCGCTTCATCGTCGCGGGCATGCGGGCGGGGCTCGAGCGCGCCTGATCTGGCCGGTGCGGGACAGGAAGAGGAAGGGGCATGGGCCCTGTCGATCGGTTCAGGCTGCGTTCGGCAAACGATGTCGTGTCGTTGCGTGCGACGGAGAGGTGATCCGGCTCGATGCGCCGTCAAACCGTGGGCACGAGCAACGGCGTGCCGGTGGTCAACATCGCGCCACCACCATCCTGAACCAGGTCACCGCGCCCAATCCCTCGCAGCTGATGGGGACGATGGAAGTGGCCGGTACCCCCCACTTAGCCACACACCCGTCGTTGGCAAGTGCGCAGCACGCGCAGGCCCGGATCAACGATCCAGGCCGGAGGCGTCAGGGATCAGCGCCGAATGGCTGTGATTCGGCATGAAGCACAGGGTGAAGTCCACGAGCCCGACGGCGGTACGCCGGGACACACGACTACGGCTTGTCGTCTTTGAGAGACAGCGTTCCGCGAGATTCGAGCAGACGCCGCGTGTTCTCCAGCTCTTTTTGCAGCAACTCGGCATCTGGCAATACCGTCCGATAGTTCGCCGCCATCACCTTGTTCGGCAAGCCGTCCAGCGCATACCGCGCAAGAGCATGGCCCTTGTCCGCGCACAGGATCAGGCCCACCGGCGGATTCTCATCCGGGTAGGCCCAATGTTCCTTGGCATAGTTGCAATACATGTGCATCTGCCCCACATCGGCATGGGTCAGGCTGCCCAGCTTCAGGTCGACAATGACCAGGCAATGCAGCTTGCGATGGAAGAACAGCAGATCGACCCGATACCAGGTCTGGTCGATGCGCAACCGGCGCTGCCGCCCGACGAAGGTGAACCCTTCACCCAGTTCCAGCAGGAAGTACTCCAGACGCTGGATCAAGGCCGCTTCCAGGTCGGATTCCGAATACTCGTCTTTAAGGTCGAGGAACTCCAGCACATACGGGTCTTTGATGGCGTCATTGGGCTTGACGGCATCCTCGGGCTTGGCCACTGCCCCCTTGACCAGCATCGCCGCCTTGTCTTTGGACAAGGCCGTACGTTCGTAGAACTGGCTTCCAATCTGCCGGTCGAGTTGGCGCACGCTCCAGCCGCCGCGCAACGCCTCGGCCTCGTAGAACTGGCGGGCATGGTCATCCTTGACCGACAACAGCCGGACATAGGCCGACCACGGCAAAGTGAAGACCTGGGCCAGTTTGGAGAGGTCGAATTTCCGAGACACCGTCTCGGAATTCTCGATGGGCAGTCCGTCTCCAGATTTCCGAGACAGTGTCTCGGAAATTGCAGACAAGGGATAAGCAACGAAGAAGCGCCGCATGTTCTCCAGGTTGTCCGGGCTGAACCCGCGCCCGAATCGGGTCGTTAGATCGGCGGACAAGCGTTCCATTAACTGCTCACCGTAACCGGCCCGCCGCTTGCCCTTCTGCTCGGCTTCGACGATCCGGCGGCCAATCTCCCAATAGCTGGCCGTCATCAGCGCATTGACACTGCGCGCCGCTGCCTGGCGCGCAGCATCCAGTAACTCCACAATGCCACCGTGGATGCCGGCATAGCCAACCGGTAAGGCGCTGCGTTTCCCCGCTGCCGCAGGCGTCTTCCTTATTGTCATGCTGTCACCTTCATAGAACGGGATGTCCCGGTAATCGCCAGCCGCTGATTCGCCACCAACTCGGCCGCATCGCGCACCGGCCTGTCCTCGGTGTGAACATAGTGCATAAACATCGCCACGGTCTTGTGGCCTGTGAGCTTCCTGTCCACCTTGGTCGGCACTCCCGACTTGGCAATGCCAGTCGTCGCCCGATGGCGGATACCGTGCGTGCTCGGGATGATGCAACGGTCAATGACGCCCTGATAGAGCCGCGCTGCGTGCCGGGCTTGTTGCGCTGCTTCGAGTAGTCCTCCATGAAGGTGTGGCAAAACTCCTTCATGGTCGGTGCCTTACGGGCGGCGTTCCTGGCGGTGCTCGGGTCGCCGCCCTTTTCGGAAAGCTCCGGCATATGTTGAACTCGCCTAAGTGATTGATGAACCTGCTGTATCGAACCTTGGCGTAGTCCAGCGAATTGCGGCACTGGAGTCATCGTGAAACAAAAAAAGCCCCGCGCCAGGGGAGACGCGGGGCCAAGACACGAGGAACGTGTCGGGGGTCTGGTTCAGGGCTGCGCGGCGGGGGCGGCGGCCTCCTTGGCGGGTTCCTGGGCGGGCGCCTGCGCCGGCGAACCCATGGCCTGGAACAGCGCCGCCGTTTCCGTCAGCCGCTGCGTGGCGTACTGCACCTCGGCCAATCGCGCCGAGATGAAGCGCTGCTCGCTGGCGCGGCCGGCATAGGGCGCCAGCGCGCCCAGCCGCACGCGGCTCGCGGTATTGCGATAGGACTGTTCGGCGGAACGGCGCGAGGACTCGGCCGCGGCCAGCGCCTGGCTGCCGGCTTCCAGCCGCGCCAGCGTGTCGGCCACGTCCTGGAACGCGGACAGCACCGCCTGCTTGTATTGCTCGATCGAGGCCTCGTACATGAGCTTGGCCGCGCGCCGCTCGGCCAGCAGCTGGCCGCCATGGAAGATCGGCTGCGTCAGCGAGGCGCCCATGCCCCAGATCGAGCCGGCGCTCGACAGCGCGCCGGGCCAGTTGAATCCGCCCTTGCCCATCGAGGCCGTCAGGCTCAGCCTGGGAAAGAGCTTCGCGGTGGCCAGCCCTACATCGGCGGCGGCTGCACGCACCGCCGTTTCCGCCGCGAGGATGTCCGGGCGCGAGGCCAGCAGATCCGACGGCACCAGCACCGGCACATGAGCGGGCAGCGTCAGCGCGCCGAAGGCCAGGTCGGGCGGCGCCTGGTCGGGCGTGCGGCCCAGCAGCACGGCCAGCGCGTGGCGGGTGGACTGCCATTCGGCGTACAGCCCGGGCAGCGAGGCTTCCAGGTTGGCGGCGTCGCGGTCGGCGTCCAGCGCTTCGCTTTGCGAGGCCGAGCCCAGCTCGTAACGGCGCTGCGCGTCGCGCGCGACCTGGCGCGACAGCACGGCCTGCTTTTCCGTCAGCGCGACCCGCTCGGCCAGCGCGGCCGAACGGATGGCGCCGGTGACGATGTTGGCGGCCAGCGCGCGGCGCGCCGAGTCCAGCTGGAAAGCGCGCTGCTCGACGCGCGCGCTCTCGGCCTCGTTGGCGAAGCGCGCGGCGCCGAAGATGTCCACCTCGTAGCGCGCCTGGATCTGGCCGGTGTAGATGTTGTAGAGCTTGGTGGGATCCGGCAGGCCGGGCATGGTCAGCGCGCGCTTGCGCGAGACCTCGCCGCCGGCGTCCACGCTGGGCATCAGGGACGAGTTGATCTGGCCGCGCAGCTGCTCGCGGGCCGCGGCCAGCGAGCGGCCGGTGGCAGCCAGGTCCGGGTTTTTCGCCAGGCCTTCCTCGACCAGCGCGTCCAGCTCGGGCGAGCCATAGCGCTTCCACCATTGCGGCACCGGCTGGGCGCCCTGTTCATAGCGCTGGGCCACGCCCTGCGCCGTGGCGCCGGCGGCGGGCAGGGTCTGCACGCCGTACTGGGCCGGCTGCGGCGCGGCGGGCGGCTTGCGGTCGGGGGCGAAGGCGCAGGCGCCCAGCGCCAGCACCAGCGGCAGGATGGTCAGGCGTACCGGGATGCGCGGGGATTTCACGGTGGTCATTGTTGTGCTCCCGCGCGCTCGTCGTGTTTCACCCGGAACCAGGCGGCATAGAGCGCCGGCAGGAAGAACAGGGTGAGCACGGTGGCGCTCGTGATGCCGCCCATCAGCGCGGTGGCCATGGGGCCGAAGAAGTTGCTGCGCAGCAGCGGGATCAGGGCCAGCACGGCGGCCGCGGCCGTCAGCGTGATGGGACGGAAGCGCCGCACGGTGGCGCCGACGATGGCGTCGATGCGTTGATGGCCGGCGCCGATGTCCTGCTCGATCTGGTCCACCAGGATCACCGAGTTGCGCATGATGATGCCGAACATGGCGATCACGCCCAGCATGGCGACGAAGCCGAAGGGCTGGCCGAACAGCAGCAGCGTGGCGACCACGCCGATCAGGCCGAGCGGCGCGGTCAGCACCACCATCATGACGCGCGAGAAGCTCTGCAGCTGCACCATCAGCAGCGTCAGCACCACCACCAGCATGATCGGCATTTGGGCGTTGATCGAGTTCTGGCCCTTGGCGCTTTCCTCGACGCTGCCGCCGACCTGGATGCGATAGCCGACAGGCAGCTCCTGGCGCAGCGCGTCCAGCTGCTTGTCGAGGGCGTGGGTCACGTCGATGCCCTGGGCGCCGGCGACCACGTCGGCCTGCACCGTGATGGTGGGCTGGCGGTCGCGCTCCCAGATCACCGCGTATTCCAGGCCGTAGCGCAGCTGCCCCAGGCTGCCCAGCGGCACGGGGCCGTTGGGCGTGGGCATGGCCAGCGTGGCCAGGCGGGCCGGGTCGACGCGTTCCTCGCGCGGCGCGCGCAGTTCCACGTTGATCAGCTTGTCGCGCTCGCGGTACTGCGTCACGGTGTAGCCGGACAGCGTCAGGGCCAGGAAGCTGGACACGTCGCTGGACGTGACGCCGACTTCGCGCGCCTTCTGCTGGTCGATCTCGAAGCGCACCGAGCGCTCGGACGGCTCGTCCCAGTCGAACTGCACGTTGACCGTGCGGGCGTCGGCGCGGATCTGGGCGGCGACCTTCTCGGCGGTGGCGCGCACGGTGGCGATCTTGTCGCCGCTGATGCGGAACTGCACCGGGAAGCCGACCGGCGGCCCATTCTCCAGGCGTGACAGGCGCGTGCGCACGGCGCTGAATTCCTCGCGCAGCTTGCCGCTCAGCCATTGCGCCAGCTTCTCGCGGTCCTCCACCGAATGGGCGGTGATGACGAACTGGGCGAAGTTGGGCGTGGCCAGCTGCTGGTCCAGCGGCAGGTAGAAGCGCGGCGCGCCGCTGCCCACGAAACTGACCATGTGCTCGATCTCGGGCCGGCCGTCCAGGGCTTTTTCCAGGCGCTCGACCTGGCGCAGCGTGGCGGCGAAGGACGCGCCTTCCTGCAGGCGCACGTCCACCAGCAGCTCGGGGCGGTCGGAGCTGGGGAAGAACTGCTTGGGAATCAGGCTGAAGCCGGTCATGGACACGATGAAGACGATCACCGTGCCGCCCAGCACCAGGTAGCGCCGGTCCACGCACCAGCCCACCCAGCGGCGGAAGTGCTGGTAGAAGCGGGTGTCGTAGATGTCGTGCTCGTGGTCGTCGGGCAGGTGCGCCTCGCGTTTGCGCTCGGGCAGCATGTGATAGCCCAGCAGAGGGATCAGCACCACGGCCGCGAACCAGGACGTGATCAGCGCGATGGCCGAGACCTCGAAGATCGAGCGCGTGTATTCGCCGGTGCTGGACTTGGCCAGCGCGATGGGCAGGAAGCCGGCCACGGTGACCAGCGTGCCGGTCAGCATGGGGAAGGCGGTGCTCGTGTAGGCGAAGGCGGCCGCGCGGGAGCGGCTCCAGCCCTGTTCCAGTTTCACCGCCATCATTTCCACGGCGATGATGGCGTCGTCCACCAGCAGGCCCAGCGCCAGCACCAGCGTGCCCAGCGAGACCTTGTGCAGGCCGATGTCGAACATGTCCATGAACAGCGCCGTCACCGCCAGCACCACGGGGATGGAGATCACCACCACCATGCCGGTGCGCATGCCCAGCGACACCAGGCTGACGGCCAGCACGATGGCCACGGCTTCGGCCACCGAGCGCAGGAAATCATCCACCGAGTGCGATACCGCGCGCGGCATGCTGGAGACTTCGGTCAGCGTCAGGCCGGCGGGCAACTGGGCGGTCAGCTCGCCAAATCTGGCGGCCAGTGCGCGGCCCAGGTGCACCACGTCCTGGCCGGGCTGCATGGTGATGCCGATGCCCAGCACCGGCTTGCCGGCCAGGCGCATCTGGTCGACCGGCGGGTCCTGGTAGCCGCGGCGGATCTCGGCGATATCGCCCAGGCGGATCGACTTGTCGTTGACGCGGATCAGCGTGTCGCCCAGCGCGCGGGCGTCGTCGAACTGGCCGCTGGGGCGCACGAAGATGCGGTCGTCCTCGGTGGTCAGCGTGCCGGCGTGCGTGACCGCGTTCTGGCTGTTGATGGCCTCGGCCAGCTGCCGCGGCGAGATGCCCAGCCGGGTCAGCTGGGTGTTGGAGATTTCCAGGTAGATGCGTTCGGGCTGATCGCCGAAGTAGTCCACCTTGGCCACGCCGGGCACGCGCAGCAGCACGGTGCGCAGCGAATCGGCGTAGTCGCGCAGCTGGGCGGACGAAAAACCGTCGCCTTCCAGCGCGTAGATGTTGGTGTAGACGTCGCCGAACTCGTCATTGAAGAACGGGCCCTGCACGCCTTGCGGTAGCGTGGCCGCGATGTCGCCGACCTTCTTGCGGATCTGGTACCACTCTTCCGGCACCTTGCTCGCGGGCGCCGAATCCTTCATGGTGAAGAAGATCAGCGATTCGCCGGGGCGCGAGTAACTGCGCAGGAAGTCCGTGGCCGGGGTTTCCTGCAGCTTCTTGCCGATGCGGTCGGTGACCTGTTCCTGCACCTGCTGGGCCGTGGCGCCGGGCCATAGCGTGCGGATGACCATCACGCGGAAGGTGAAGGGCGGATCCTCGGACTGCGCCAGCCGCGAGTACGACAGCACGCCGAACAGCGTGACCAGCGAAATCAGGAAGACCACCAGCGACTGGTGGCGCAGCGCCCAGGCGGACAGGTTGAAGCTGCCTTCCTCGTCGCGATGCGAGGCCTGTCCGGCTTGTTGATCCACGCCGCTCATGATGCGAAGTCCTCGGGGTGCAGCGGCGGCACGGCGCGCACTTTCTGGCCGGCCGACACGGCATGCACGCCCTGCCAGACCACGCGCTCGCCCGGTTGCAGGCCCTGGGTCAGCGTGACCGTGCGGGCGTCGTAGCGCAGCACCTGCACGCGGCGCAGTTCCAGCGTGTCCTCTTGCGGCTTGACCACCCAGACGGCGGGGTCCTTGCCGTCATGGAACAACGCGGTGGCCGGCAGCGTGTAGGTCGCCGCGCCATTGGCGCTGGCGTTGCTGAAGCTGATGTTGGCCGTCATGCCCAGGCGGACCTCGGGCTTGGGATTTTCCAGCGTGAGCTTGGCGCGGTAGGTGCGGCTCTGCGGGTCGGCGGCGGGCGCGATCTCGCGCAGCACGGCGTCGAAAGTCTGGCCGGGCAGCGGACCGAGCGTGACGCTGGCGCGCTGGCCCACCGCCAGGCTGGCCAGCAGGCTTTCGGGCACGTCGCAGATGGCGTCGATGTCGCCCGACCAGGCCAGGTTGTAGACCGCCTGGCCGGCCGAGACGTTCTGGCCCGTGTCGGCCCGCTCGGCGGTGATCACGCCGGCGTGGTCGGCCTGCAGGGTGGTGTATTTGAGCTGGTCGGCGGCCAGCGCCGATTGCTGCGCGGCCTGGTCGCGCTGCGCCAGCGCCGAGGCGTAGGCGTTGCGGGTCTGTTCCAGCTGGGTGGCGGCGATCAGGTTCTCGCGCGCCTGGGCGCGGTCGCGGTCCAGCTGCTGCTTGGCGTAGTCCAGCTGGTGCTGGGCGGCCGAGAGCTGGGCGCGGGCGCTGGCCGCGTTCTTGGCGGCGTCGGCCGGATCCAGCCGGGCCACGATCTGGCCGGGCGTCACGGCATCGCCCAGGCGCACCAGGCGTTCGACGATCTTGCCGCCGACGCGGAACGACAGCGGCGTGCTGTAGCGCGCCTGCACTTCGCCCGGCAGGGTCCAGGCCGGCAGCGCGGCGTCGGCCTGCACGGGCATGGCGACGACGGGCCGGGGCGCGGGCGGCGCGGCCTCTTTGCGGCCGCAGCCCGCCAGGGCCAGCGCCACGACCAGCGCTGCCGGCAGCGCGCGGCGCAGGCGCCGGGCGCGGGCGCGCAGGGGAGAAGAGGCCGCCGCCAGGGCGGGACCGCGCGCCGGGGGCGCGTCAGAGCCAGGGAAAGTCACGGGATACCTCGCGGGGTGCTTGGGGAAACACCGGATTGAATAAATACGGAATGGATTCTAATTCGTTAATGAATCCAAATTCAATACTGTATTTGAAATTTAGGCCAAATGCTAAAATCCCTACATGTCCAAAGTCCGTCTAACCCGAGAGCAGAGCCGCGATCAGACGCGCCAGCGCCTGCTCGACGCCGCCCAGTCCATATTCATTACCAAGGGCTTCGTGGCCGCCAGCGTGGAAGACATCGCCGAACAGGCCGGCTATACCCGCGGCGCCTTCTATTCCAATTTCGGCAGCAAGTCCGAACTGTTGCTGCAACTGCTCAGGCGCGACCATGAGCACGTCATGGCCGAGATGCGCGCCATCTTCGAGCAGGAGGGGGCCTCGCGCGCGCAGATGGAAGAAAGTGTGCTGCGCCACTACAGCACCCATTACCGCGAGAACGACTGTTTCCTGCTGTGGATGGAAGCCAAGCTGCAGGCGGCGCGCGATTCGCAGTTCCGCGTCGGCTTCAACGCCTGTCTGCGCGAGCTGCGCGAAGTCGTCGCCGAATACGTGCGGCAGTTTTCCGAGCATGTGGGCACGCCGCTGCCCATGGCGCCGGAAAAACTGGCGGTGGGCCTCTTGGCCCTGTCCGACGGCATGCAGTTCAGCTACGCTTTTGATCCGCAGACGATCACCGACGAAGTCACCGAGGCCGTGCTGGCGGCGTTCTTCCGCCGCATCGTCTTCGGCGAACCTACGCCAGAATAAGCACGCCGCCCGCCGGTCCGCCGGCGGGCGCGCGACGCAGGTGGCGCGCAGGCTGGACTGAGGGGGCCCGCGCCGCATCGCATTTTCCATCCCTCGGGCGAAAGGAGCGCTGCATGACTTCAGAAACCCGACCGTCCACCATCAACCGGCCTGTCTTCTACACGGCGGCGGTGTTCATCCTGTTGCTGGTCGGCTTCGCGATAGCGGTGCCCAAGACCGCCCAGGCGCTGTTCGAGTCGATACAGGGCTGGATCCTGGGCAACGCCAGCTGGTTCTACATCCTGGTGGTCGCCATCATCCTGCTGTCCGTCGCCTTCCTGGCGCTGAGCCGGTATGGCGACATCAAGCTGGGGCCCGACCACAGCGAGCCGGACTACCGCAACTTCACCTGGTTCGCCATGCTGTTCTCGGCCGGCATGGGCATCGGCCTGATGTTCTTCGGCGTGGCCGAGCCGGTCATGCACTTCATGGCCCCGCCGGTGGGCGAAGGCGGCACCGCCACCGCGGCGCGCGAAGCCATGAAGATCACTTTCTTCCACTGGGGCCTGCACGCCTGGGCGATCTACGCGGTGGTGGCGCTGACGCTGGCGTTCTTCTGCTATCGCCATGGCCTGCCGCTGACGCTGCGCTCGGCGCTGTACCCGCTGATCGGCAACCGCATCCACGGCCCCATCGGCCATGCCGTCGACATCTTCGCCATCATCGGCACGGTGCTGGGCGTGGCGACCTCGCTGGGCCTGGGCGTGGCGCAGATCAACAGCGGCCTGAACCATCTGTTCGGCGTGCCGGTGGGCGTGACCACGCAGATCATCCTCATCATCGTCACCTGCGGGCTGGCGACGTTGTCGGTGGCCAGCGGGCTGGACAAGGGCATCCGCATCCTGTCCGAGGCCAACCTGGTGCTGGCGGCGGTGCTGCTGCTGTTCGTGCTGGTGGCCGGCCCCACCGTGTTCCTGTTCCAGACCTTCGTGCAGAACACCGGCGCTTACCTGTCGGACATCGTCAACAAGACCTTCAACCTGTATGCCTACGAGCCGACCGACTGGATCGGCGGCTGGACGCTGTTCTACTGGGGCTGGTGGATCGCGTGGTCGCCTTTTGTGGGCCTGTTCATCGCCCGCATCTCGCGCGGCCGCACCATCCGCGAATTCGTCAGCGGCGTGCTGCTGGTGCCGGCCGGCTTCACGCTGTTCTGGATGACGGTGTTCGGCGACACGGCCATCCATTTCATCCTGGTCGACGGCATCAAGGGCTTCGCCGAGACGGTGCAGGGAGACAGTTCGCTGGCGCTGTTCGCCTTCCTGGAGCAGCTGCCCTGGAGCGGCGTGGTGTCCATCGTGGCGATCGCCATGGTGGCGGTGTTCTTCGTCACCTCGGCCGATTCGGGCGCGCTGGTGGTGGACCTGCTGGCCTCGGGCGGCGCCGAGCGCACGCCCATGCTGCAGCGGATCTTCTGGTCGCTGCTGATGGGCGCGGTGGCCATCGCGCTGCTGCTGGCCGACGGCCTGACCGCCTTGCAGACCGCCACCATCGCCAGCGCGCTGCCGTTCTCGGTGATCCTGCTGCTGTCGCTGTGGGGGCTGTTCAAGGCGTTGAAACTGGACGCCACCAAGCGCGGCATCCGCTACCAGTCGCTGACGCTGTCGCGCCCGGCGCGCGGCGGCCAGTCCTGGGAACGCCGCCTGCGCAACATGGTCATGATGCCGCGCCGCGCCCATGTGCAGCGCTTCATCACCGACGTGGTGCGTCCGGCCTTCGAGGATGTGGCCGACGAGCTGCGCAAGCAGGGCTACGAGGTGCAGGTCAAGGACGCCGAGGACGACGGCGGCGTGGCGCTGGAGGTCTCGCACGGCGAACACCTGGACTTCTCCTACGCGGTGAAGCCGGAAGCCTTCGTGCGCCCCAGCCTCACGCCCGACGAGGCGGCCGACGAGGAAGAGCGCAAGTACTTCCGAGCCGAGGTGCATCTGCGCGAGGGCGGGCAGGACTACGACATCATGGGGTGGAGCCGCGACGCGGTCATCGGCGACATCCTCGACCAGTACGAGCGGCATCGCCACTATCTGCACATGGTGCGCTGAGCGCACAGGATGTGTTCAGGCCAGGACGCCGGCGGTTCCGCAAGGAATCGCCGGCGTTTTCACATGGGGCGGTCGCCCGTGACGTCCTTCAGGGTTGCTTCAGCGCGCGCAGCACGCCGGCCAGCTTACGGATGGCGACTTCCTGTTCGTTCGGCGCATGGGCGGCGAATCCCATCAGGAACCCGGCCTTGTGCCGCGCCGAGGCGTGCAGGCCCGTGAGGCCCAGCAGGTCTATCCCTTCCCGCCGCGCCGCGTCCAGCGCCTGGCGCTCGGACAGGCCCGGCGCCAGCACGCAGGGCATCTGCATGCCGCCGGCCGGCACGCGCGCCTGCAGCCAATGCGACAGATGCTTGTCCACCAGCCGCGCCAGCACGTCGCGCCGTTCGGCGTAGACGGCGCGCATGGTGCGCACGTGCGCGCCGAAATGCCCGCCATCGATGAAGCGCGCCAGCGTCAGCTGCGGGATCGGCGCGCTGTGCCCGTCCAGCAGCGTGCGCGCCGCCGTCATGGGCGCGACCAGCGCCGCCGGCAGCACCATGTAGCCGATGCGCAGGCCGGGAAACAGCGATTTGGTGAAGGTGCCGATATAGATCGTCCGTTCCTGCGGATCCAGGCCCTGCACGCAGGCGGTGGGCTTGCCGGCGTAGTGGAATTCGCTGTCATAGTCGTCCTCGATGATCCAGGCCTGGCGCCGCCGCGCCCAGTCGATCACCGCCAGCCGGCGTTCCAGCGCCAGCGTGGCGCCGGTGGGGAACTGGTGCGAGGGCGTCAGATACACGGCCCGCGCCGACAGGGCCGGATCGTCCAGCCGTTCCACCCGCATGCCGTCCGCATCCAGCGGCACGGGCACGCATTCCAGCCCGGCGGCGGCGAAGGCCTTGCGCGCCCCGTGATAGACCGGATCCTCGATGCAGATCTGCTCGCCGGCGTCCAGCAGCACCGTGGCGCATAGCGTCAAGGCCTGCTGCGAGCTGGTCAGCACCAGCACGCGCTCGGGCGTGGCGCGCGCGCCGCGTTCCAGGTTGACGTAGTCGGCGATGGCCCGGCGCAGCGGTTCCATGCCCTGCGGCGGGCTGTGCAGCAGCGCCTGGGCGCCATATTCCTTGAGCACCTGCCGCGTCAGCCGTTCCCAGGTCGGCAGCGGAAAACTGCGCGTTTCCGGCACGCCGGGCGCGAAGGCGCGCGGGGCCAGGAATTCGCGCACGCCGCCGTCCTGGAACATGGCGCTGCCGCGCTGGCTCAGGCGCAGCGCCGCCTTTTGCGGGCTGGCGCGCCGGGCCGCGCCGCGCCCGGGCGCGTACTGCGCCCGCTCGGACACGAAGCTGCCGCTGCCCACGCGCCGCAGGATGAAGCCCTCCACATGCAGCTGGCCGTAGGCCGCCTCCACCGTGTCGCGCGACACGCCCAGCGACCGGGCCAGCGCGCGCGAGGCGGGCAGGGGACGGCCGGCCTCCAGCGCGCCGTCCAGGATCAGCTGGCGCACGGCCCGGTGGATGCGCGCGTGCAGCGGCAGGGCGCCGTGGGCGGGGTCGCCGACCCAGGCTTTGACGGATTCGAGTTGCGCGTGCTTGAACATAATTGGTCTGGATCTATGTGAAAAAGTGGTGGGGAACAGCCAGCCATTCCAGGACTATAAATCCGGATATCGATTCATGCCGGCTGCGCCGTCTCCAGGAACCCCATTCAGGCCATGTCTTCCGTCCGTCCGCATTCCCCCGCTCGCTGGAGCGATCTCGCCCACCCCGTCGTCGCCGGGCTGATCTCGGTCATCGTCAACTACGGCGGCACCTTCATCCTGGTGTTCCAGGCCGCCAAGGCTGCCGGCCTGAGTCCGGAGCTGACGGCCTCCTGGGTCTGGTCGGTCTCGATCGGGGTGGGCGTGACCGGGCTGGTCCTGAGCTGGGCCGCGCGCGAGCCCATCATCACCGCCTGGTCGACCCCGGCCGCCGCCTTCCTGGTGACGGCGCTGGCCACCACGCCCTACGCCGAGGCGGTGGGCGCCTACCTGGCGTCGGCGGCGGCCTTCGTTCTGCTGGGCCTGTCGGGCTGGTTCGAGCGCGTGATCCGGTTGATTCCGCCGGGCGTGGCGTCCGGGCTGCTGGCCGGCATCCTGCTGCAGTTCGGCATCCAGGCCTTTGGCGGCGTGAGCGTGGATCCGGCGCTGGCCGGCCTGTTGATCGCGGCCTATGTGATCCTCAAGCGCGTCACCGCGCGCTATGCGGTGGTCGGCATCCTGGCGCTGGGCCTGGCCTTCCTGTTGTTGCAGCAGCGCGCCGACCTGAGCGGGCTGGAGCTGCGCCTGGCGGCGCCGGTGTTCACGCGGCCCGAGTTCTCGCTCAACGCCATGCTGAGCGTGGCGCTGCCGCTGTTCCTGATCACGCTGACCGGCCAGTACATGCCCGGCATGCTGGTGCTGCGCAACGACGGCTTCAAGACCAGCGCCAATCCCATCGTGACCATTACCGGGCTGGGCTCGCTGCTGATGGCGCCGTTCGGCTCGCACGCCTTCAACATCGCCGCCATCACGGCCGCCATCTGCACCGGCCGCGAGTCGCACGAGGATCCGTCCAAACGCTGGATCGCCGGCATCGCGGCGGGCGTGTTCTACATCCTGGTGGGCGTGTTCGGGGTCACGCTGGCGGCGGTCTTCATGGCTTTTCCCGCGACCTTCATCACCACGCTGGCGGGCCTGGCGCTGCTGGGCACCATCGGCGGCAGCCTGGCCGGCGCGCTGGCCGATCCGAAGACGCGCGAGGCTTCGCTGATCACCTTCCTGGCGGCGGCCGCCAACATCAAGCTGTTCGGCATCGGCGGCGCCTTCTGGGGCCTGTGCATCGGCCTGCTGGCGCACCTGGCGCTGAACGGCAGGTGGCCGGGCCGCAAGGCGCGGGCCGAAGCGGGGGCCGCCTTGCCTGCGGCCGCGCATCCCGCGCCTGCCGCCGCCAAACCCGCGCCGGGCCGTTGAGCGTCCGCCTATCGATCGTCGGCGCGCCACAGGGGCGCGTCGGTTGAAAACTGGAGTTTCCCGACATGCAGCAAGTCGCCACGCACCTGATGCGTGCCTACGCCCGTCAACCCGTCACCTTCGCGCGCGGCAGCGGCGCGCGCCTGTGGGACGAGCAGGGGGTGGAATACCTGGATGCCATCGCCGGCGTGGCGGTGACCAGCCTGGGCCACGGCCATCCCGAGATCGCCGCGGCCATTGCCGAGCAGGCCGGGCTGCTGATGCACACGTCCAACGTGTTCCGCGTCGAGTGGCAGGAGCGGCTGGGCCAGCGCCTGTGCGCGCTGGCCGGAATGGAAAAGGCGTTCTTCTGCAATTCCGGCGCCGAGGCCAACGAGGCCGCGCTCAAGCTGGCGCGCCTGCACGGCCACCGCCGCCAGGTGGCGCAGCCGCAGATCGTGGTGATGGAGAACGGCTTTCATGGCCGCACGCTGGCGACCCTGTCGGCCACCGGCAATCCGGCCAAGCAGCAGGGCTTCGAGCCCCTGCTGCCGGGATTTCTGCGGGTGCCGTATGACGATATCGCCGCCGTGCGCCAGCTGGCGGAACAGCGCGACGACATCGTCGCCGTGCTGCTGGAGCCGGTGCAGGGCGAGGGCGGCATCCGCGTCGCCGGCGCCGATTACTTGCGGGACTTGCGCGCGCTGTGCGACCGGCATGGCTGGCTGCTGATGCTGGACGAGATCCAGGCCGGCATGGGCCGCACCGGCGCCTGGTTCGGCCATCAGCACGCGGGCATCGCGCCCGATGTGATGACGCTGGCCAAGGCCCTGGGCAACGGCTTTCCCATCGGCGCCTGCCTGG
Organism: Achromobacter sp. 413638; assembly: GCF_043119405.1. Lineage (NCBI taxonomy): Bacteria > Pseudomonadati > Pseudomonadota > Betaproteobacteria > Burkholderiales > Alcaligenaceae > Achromobacter > Achromobacter sp. 413638. The sequence continues at coordinate 76,902 of NZ_JBICCO010000012.1, read as the reverse complement.
CGCGCGGGCCGGCCGCCGACCTGTTTTCGCCAGGCCAGCACGGCTCCACCTTCGGCGGCAATCCGCTGGCCTGCCGCGTGGCCTGCACGGTGCTGGACATCATGGCGCGCGACGGCATGCCGCAACGCGCCGCCGCGCTGGGCCAGCGCCTGCTGGCCGGGCTGCGGCGGGCGCTGGAAGGTCATCCGCGAGTCGTGGCGGTGCGCGGCCAGGGCCTGATGGCCGGCGTCGAGCTGGACCGCAATTGCCAGGAACTTGTCGGCCGGGCGCTGGCCGAACAGCGCCTGCTGATCACCGTGACCCGCGAGCGCACCATCCGCCTGCTGCCGCCGCTGGTCTGCGACGAGGCGCAGATCGACGAGATCGTCGCGCGCCTGGCCCGTCTGCTGTCCGGCGACAGCGCCCAAGCCATCACCCCATCGAAGGCCGCCGGCCCTGTCGCCGCCGGCCAGACTGAAACCAGGACCTGAAGCCATGACCATCGCCTCCCCGACCCTGCAGGATTTCGACCCGGAACTGGCGCAAGCCATGCGCGCCGAAGCCATGCGCCAGGAAGACCACGCCGAACTGATCGCCTCCGAGAACTATGCCAGTCCGCTGGTGATGGCGGTGCAGGATTCGGTGTTCACCAACAAGTACGCCGAGGGTTATCCGGGCCGCCGCTACTACAGCGGTTGCGAGCACGTGGACGTGGCCGAACGCCTGGCGCTGGAGCGGGTCAAGGCGCTGTTCGACTGCGATTACGCCAACGTCCAGCCGCATGCCGGCGCCCAGGCCAACGCGGCCGTGTTCCTGGCGCTGACGCGGCCCGGCGACACCGTCATGGGCATGAATCTGGCGCAGGGCGGCCACCTGACCCATGGCAATCCGTCCAATTTCTCGGGCCGGCACTATCACATCGTGCCCTACGGCCTGGATCCCGAGACCGGGCTGATCGACTACGACGAGATGGAGCGCATCGCGCTGCGCACCCGGCCCAGGATGCTGATCGGCGGTTTCTCCGCCTACTCGCGCCACAAGGACTGGGCGCGCATGCGCGCCATCGCCGACCAGGTCGGCGCGGTGTTCTGGGTGGACATGGCGCACGTGGCCGGACTGGTCGCCGCGGGCGTGTATCCCAGCCCGCTGCCGCACGCGCACGTAGTCACCAGCACCACGCACAAGACGCTGCGCGGCCCGCGCGGCGGCATCATCCTGGCCCGTGGGCAGGACGAGGACTTCTGCAGGAAGCTCGATTCCGCCGTCTTCCCCGGCATCCAGGGCGGGCCGCTGATGCATGTGATCGCCGCCAAGGCGGTGGCATTCAAGGAAGCGCTGGCGCCGGCCTTCAAGGACTACCAGCGCCAGGTGGTGGCCAACGCGCGCGCCATGGCGGCCGTGATCCAGCGACGCGGCTATCGCATCGTGTCCGGCGGCACCGACAACCACCTGATGCTGATCGACGTGTCCGACCGGCCCTACACCGGCAAGGACGCGGACGCGGCCTTGAGCGCGGCCCGCATCACGGCGAACAAGAACTCGGTGCCGAACGATCCGCGCTCGCCCTTCGTCACCTCGGGCCTGCGCATCGGCACGCCGGCGCTGACCACGCGCGGCTTCGGACAGACCGATTGCGAGACGCTGGCGGGCTGGCTGTGCGATGTGCTGGACGCGTTGGCAGCGGGCACGCTGGAAAGCGTGTCGGCGCGGGTGGCAGAGCAGGTGACGGCGTTGTGCCGCCGGCATCCGGTGTATCGGCGGCCGTCGTAGAATCCCCCGGCCGGTATCGCCGCGGCCGGCCCGTTCTGGTTTCTCGAGCGCGGCCCTGTCTTTCGCACGCAAGGTTGCGCCCGCCCATGACGACTTCCCCGCAGATATCCATCACCTTCGACGGCCTGGACGCCGGGCAGCAGCAGGCGGTGACGCGCTTCATGCAGGCCGCGGCGCAGGCCTTCGAAGACAAGAATCCCCATGCGCTGGCAGCCATGCAGCACGCGGGCGCGTCCGAGTCGGGCCAGCGCAACACCTTCGACTACAACCAGGGGCTCATGGAGGGCGGCGACCGCATCGTCTCGTGGTCGGCCAGCCCGTACAAGGAACCGCGCTGGTCGATCATGAAGCTCTACCAGCATCACCCGGAACCCACCGTCTGGGTGCTCGTGATGCTGGATGACGGGCGCAGGCAGACCGAGTACTGTTTCGCGCTCGCGCCGACCGAGGACGGCGGCCTCAAGTCCTGCTACTACATCGACCGCGTGAAGAAGAAACCAGGCCGCAAGAAGGGGCTATAGCTTTTTGCTAACCTCAACATTACTTAAGCTATTTTGACTTGTCCCAGGCTTTCGCAGATTATCAAAGCACACTCTTTGATAAATGGCGAGAGCATCATGACGGTGAAAGCAGGAGCATGGGCCGCGGGCGTATGCGTGCTGGCGGCAGCGATAGGGACGGGGCTGTACTGGAAGTACGGCGGAGGCGGAAACAAGGGCGGCTGGGCCATGGCGCCCGCCAAGGTGGCGGTGGCGCCGGCCGTGCAGGCCGATTTCCCGGTGTCGCTCAGCGGCATCGGCTCGCTGGAGGCGACGCGCCAGGTGCAGGTGCCGGCCGAAGTGGACGGCCGGGTGGCGCAGATCCTGTTCAATCCGGGCGAATCCGCGCGTGCCGGCCAGTTGCTGGTGCAGCTGAACGACGCGCCCGAGCAGGGCGAGCTGGCCCGGCTGCAGGCGCAGGTGAAGAACGCCCGTGCGCAGCTGGACCGCAGCCGCCGGCTGCTGCCCCTGCAGGCGGCGACCCGCGAGCAGCTGGACCAGGCCCAGGCCGATTATGACCAGGCCCAGGGCGATCTCAGGCGCCTGCAGGCGCAGATCGAGCAGAAGCGCATCAAGGCGCCGTTCGACGGCGTGCTGGGCGTGCGCCGCGTCAACCTGGGCCAGTTCGCCAGGGCCGGCGATCCGCTGGTGTCGCTGACCAACACGTCCACCATGTACGCCAACCTGACCCTGCCGGAGCAGGCACTGGGCGCGCTGCGTCCGGGGCAGAGCGTCAGGGTGACGGTGGACGCCCATCCGGGCCGCGCCTTCACGGGCAAGGTCACCACCATCGAGCCGCAGGTCGATCCGGGCACGCGCACCGTGCGCGTGCAGGCCACGCTGGACAACGCCGACGGCGCGCTCGCCGCCGGCATGTACGCGCAGGGACAGGTCAACCTGCCCGCGCGGCCAGGCGTGATCACCGTGCCCGAGACGGCCGTCAGCTACTCCGCCTACGGCAATTCGGTCTATGTGGTGAATCCGGCGCAGGAGGGCAAGGGCCTGACGGTGCGCCAGGCCTACGTCAAGACCGCCGAGCGCATGCAGGGCCGCGTGGTCGTCAGCGAAGGCTTGCAGGCCGGCGACCGCGTCGTTACGTCGGGCCAGTTGCGCCTGCACAACGGCGCGGCGGTCGAGCTGAGCGAGCAGGACACGGTGGCGCTGGACGCCGCCGCGCCGGCCCAGGCCGTGGCTCAGGCCCAGTAGCGCGGAGGCCGACATGAGATTCACCGATCTGTTCGTGCGCCGGCCTGTGCTGGCGCTGGTGGTCAGCACCCTGATCCTGCTGCTGGGCCTGCGCGCCCTGAGCGGACTGCCGGTGCGCCAGTATCCGCTGACCGAAAGCACCACCATCACTGTCACCACCGAATATCCCGGCGCGTCGCCGGACCTGATGCAGGGCTTCGTCACGCAGCCGATCGCGCAGTCCGTGGCCACCGTGGAGGGCATCGACTATCTGTCGTCCTCGTCCACGCAGGGCCGCAGCGTGATCACGGTCCGCATGAAGCTGAACGCCGATTCCAACAAAGCCATGACCGAGGTGATGGCCAAGGTCAACGAGGTCAAGTACCGCCTGCCGCGCGACGCCTACGACCCGGTGCTGGTCAAGTCGTCCGGCGAGGCGACGGCGGTGGCCTACGTGGGCTTTTCCAGCTCGACGCTGTCGCTGGCCGCGCTGACCGACTATCTGTCGCGCGTGGTGCAGCCGCAGTTCTCTTCCATCGACGGCGTGGCCAGCGTGCAGCTGTACGGCGGCCAGAAGCTGGCCATGCGCGTGTGGCTGGACCCGAACCGCATGGCCGCGCGCGGCATCTCGGCCGGCCAGCTGGCCGACGCGCTGCGCGCCAACAACGTGCAGGCCGCGCCCGGGCAGGCCAAGGGCCTGTACGTGGTGTCCAACATTCAGGTCAACACCGACCTGGTCAACGTGGCCGAATTCCGCGACATGGTGGTCAAGCGCGAGGGCGACGCCATCGTGCGCCTGGGCGACGTGGCCACGGTTGAGCTGGGGGCGGCCTCGACCGATTCCAGCGGCCTGCTGGACGGCGAGCGCGCCGTGTACTTCGGCCTGAACGCCACGCCCGTGGGCAACCCGCTGGTGATCGTCAAGCGGCTCAACGAGCTGCTGCCCGGCATCAAGCAGAACCTGCCGCCCGGCACCCAGGTGCAGGTGCCGTTCGAGCTGGCGCGCTTCATCAGCGCGTCCATCGACGGCGTGATCCACACGCTGATGGAAGCCATCATCATCGTGGTGGCGGTGATCTTCCTGTGCCTGGGCTCGCTGCGCGCGGTGCTGATCCCGGTGGTGACGATCCCGCTGTCCATGCTGGGCGGGGCGGCCATCATGGCGCTGTTCGGCTTCAGCGTGAACCTGTTGACGCTGCTTGCCATGGTGCTGGCCATCGGTCTGGTGGTGGACGACGCCATCGTGGTGGTCGAGAACGTGCACCGGCATATCGAGGAAGGCAAGTCGCCGGTGCGCGCGGCGCTGATCGGCGCGCGCGAGGTGGCCGGGCCGGTGATCGCCATGACCATCACGCTGGCGGCCGTGTACGCGCCCATCGGGCTGATGGGCGGGCTGACCGGCTCGCTGTTCAAGGAGTTCGCCTTCACGCTGGCGGGGGCGGTGGTGGTGTCGGGCGTGATCGCGCTGACGCTGTCGCCGGTGATGAGTTCGTTCCTGCTCAACAGCAAGGTGTCCGAAGGCCGCATGGCGCATCTGGCCGAAGGCTTCTTCGGCCGGCTGGGCGACGCCTACGGCCGCATGCTGGACGTGTCGCTGCATCATCGCTGGGTCACTGGCCTGGTGGCGGTGGTGGTGCTGGCCAGCCTGCCGTTCCTGTACAACGCGGCTCAGCGCGAGCTGGCGCCGATCGAGGACCAGTCCACCGTGCTGACCGCGGTCAAGTCACCGCAGCAGGCCAACATCGACTACGTGGAGAAGTTCGGCAAGAAGTGGGACGACGTCATGGCGACGCTGCCCGAGCAGCGCGGCCGCTGGCTGATCAACGGCTCGGACGGCGTATCCAACAGCATCGGCGGCGTCGATCTGGTGCAATGGGACCAGCGCCACCGCTCGGCCAACGCCATCCAGGCCGACATGCAGTCCATGGTCAACCAGGTCGAGGGCAGCAATATCTTCGCCTTCCAGCTGCCGCCGCTGCCGGGCTCGACCGGCGGCCTGCCGGTGCAGATGGTGGTGATGAGCGCCGCCGACTATCCGGTGGTCTACGAGGCCATGGAAGGGCTGAAAAAGGCGGCCCGCGCCAGCGGCCTGTTCATGGTGGTGGACAGCGACCTGAACTACAACAACCCGGTGGTGCAGCTGAAGGTCGACCGTTCCAAGGCCAACAGCCTGGGCGTGACCATGAAGGACATCGGCGACACGCTGGCCGTGCTGGTGGGCGAGAACTACATCAACCGCTTCGGCATGGACGGCCGCTCGTATGACGTGATCCCGCAGAGCCTGCGCGAGCAGCGCATTTCGCCGGAGGCGCTGGCGCGCTACTACGTCAAGAGCGCCAGCGGCGCGCAGGTGCCGTTGTCGAATATGGTGTCGGTGTCGATGGGCGTGGAGCCCAACAAGCTGACCCAGTTCAACCAGCTCAACGCCGCCACTTTCCAGGCCATTCCCATGCCGGGCGTGACCATGGGCGACGCGGTGCAGTTCCTGACCAGGGAAGCGCGCAACCTGCCGGCCGGCTTCAGCTATGACTGGCAATCGGACGCGCGCCAGTTCAGCCAGGAAGGCTCGGCGCTGATGATCACCTTCATCTTCGCCATCATCGTGATCTACCTGGTGCTGGCCGCGCAGTACGAAAGCCTGCGCGATCCCTTCATCATCCTGGTGAGCGTGCCCATGTCCATCTGCGGCGCGCTGATCCCGCTGGCGATGGGCATGGCCACCATCAACATCTATACGCAGATCGGGCTGGTGACGCTGATCGGCCTGATCAGCAAGCACGGCATCCTGATGGTGGAGTTCGCCAATGAAATGCAGATCAGCCACAACCTGGACCGGCGCGGCGCGATGGAACAGGCGGCCCGCATCCGGCTGCGTCCCATCCTGATGACGACCGCCGCCATGGTGGTGGGGCTGATCCCGCTGCTGTTCGCCACCGGCGCCGGCGCGCACAGCCGCTACAGCCTGGGGCTGGTGATCGTGGTGGGCATGCTGGTGGGCACCCTGTTCACGCTGTTCGTGCTGCCCACCGTGTACACCGTGTTCGCGCGCGACCACCGCGCCGCCGGCGATACGCCGCGCGCCCGCGAGCTGGCGCTGGCGCGCGCGGAAGATGGCGCGTCCGCCTGAGGAAAACGACATGAAGCATTCGACTCTCTATCCCCGCCTGCGCGCCACGGCCGCCGCGCTGGCGCTGGCCCTGGTCGCGGCGGGTTGCGCCGTGGGGCCGGACTACCAGAAGCCGCAGTCCGCGCCGGTGACGCTGGCCAGCCCCGAGCAGGCGCTGTTCTCCAACGGCCAGTTGCAACGCGACTGGTGGAAGCAGCTGCAGGATCCGCAGCTGGACCGGTTGATCGGCCTGGCGCTGGAGCGCAACCACGACATCCGCATCGCCCAGGCCCGGCTGGCCGAGTCGCGCGCCGTGCTGGATGAAAAGGAGCTGGACCAGCTGCCGACCGTCACGGCCGGCGGCCGCTACGAGCGCAGCCTGTCGCAGACCAATCCCGGCCCCGAGGGCGAGCGCAATCTGGCCAGGAGCTATCGCGCCGGCTTCGACGCGTCCTGGGAAATCGACCTGTTCGGCCGGCTGCGCCGGGCCGCCGAGGGCGCGGCCGCGCGCAGCCAGGCGCAGGCCGCCGATCTGGCGCAGGCCCGCATCGTGGTCGCCGCCGAGGTGGCGCGCAATTATTTCGAGCTGCGTGGCGCCGAGCAGCGGCTGGCGGTGGCGCGCGCCAACCTGCGCACCCAGGAGGACAGCCTGCGCGTGATCCAGGCCATGGTGTCGGCCGGGCGCGGCGACGAGGGCGATCTGGCCAGCGCCCGCGCCGAGCTGGCGACGGTGCAGGCCAGCGTGCCGCAGCAGGCCGCCGCCCGGCGCCTGGCGCAGTACCGCATCGCGGTGCTGGCCGGCCTGCGTCCCGCCGAGCTGGGCGAACTGGACGCGGCGCGGCCGCAGGCGCCGCTGGCGGCCCGCCTGCCGATCGGCGACGTCGGCGCGCTGCTGTCGCGGCGGCCCGACGTGCTGGCGGCCGAGCGCAACATGGCCGCCGCCAATGCCGACGTGGGCGTGGCGACCGCCGAGCTGTATCCGCGCATCGACCTGGGCGGCTTTCTCGGTTTCGTGGCGCTGCGCGGCGCCGACTTCGGCAATGCCGCCAGCCGCGCCTTCAGCGTATCGCCCGGCCTCAGCTGGCCGGCGCTGCATCTGCCCACGGCGCTGGCGCGCAAGCGCGCCGCCCAGGCCCGCTCAGAGGGCGAGGTCGCGCGCTACGAGCAGACTGTGCTGCGCGCGGTGGAGGAGCTGGAAACGGCTTTGACCGGCTACGGCGAGAACCAGCAGCGCCTGGGCAGCCTGGCGCAGGCCGCGGCCCAGAGCGGCCGCGCGGCCGAGCTGGCGCAGCTGCGCTACAAGGAAGGCACCACGCCCTACCTGACGGTGCTGGACGCGCAACGTTCCTTGCTGCGCGCCCAGGACGCGGTGGCCGTGGCCGAGACGGCGTCCTACACCAGCCTGATCGCGCTGTATAAGGCGCTGGGCGGCGGCTGGCAGGCGCCGGGCGACGCGGGCGGGGAAGGGGGCGCAGCAGGGGGCGGCAAGGCCGCTGGGACCGGGACGGCCGCTGGAGCGCCGGCCGCCGCCGGCTGACCGCGGCGACGCTTCGTGGCACCATAGGCACATTTCCGGAGTTTCGCCGCGCCCATGTCAGACAGCCTGTCCTCCCAACACGCCTGGACGCCGCATCAGCCCGCCGACCGCGTGCTGATGGCGCTCAAGACGCGCGGGCCGCAGTCCATCGCCGCCATCGCCCAGACCATGGACGTGACGGCCGAGGCGGTGCGCCAGCAGATGAGCCGCTTGCATGCCGAGGGCCTGGTGGACGCGGAAAACCACAGCACGGGGCGCGGCCGTCCCACGCAGATCTGGCGGCTCACCGCCGCCGGCCACGGTCGCTTTCCGGACACGCACGCCGAAATGACGGTGCAGATGATCGGCGCGGTGCGCCAGCTCTTCGGCGACGAGGGCATCGACCGGCTGATCGGCGTGCGCGAGGCCGCCATGCGCGCCACCTATCACCAGGCCATGCTGGGCGCGAGCGGGCTGCGCGACCGTCTTGAGCGGCTGGCGCAGCTGCGCAGCGCCGAGGGCTACATGGCCGAGCTGCGCCGCGACGGTGCCGGCTTCCTGTTCATTGAAAACCACTGTCCGATCTGTTCGGCGGCAAAAGCCTGCATGGGCTTTTGCCGCAGCGAACTGGAACTGTTCCGCGACGTGCTGGGCGAGGGCGCGCGCGTCGAGCGCGTCGAGCACATCCTGGCGGATGCGCAGCGTTGCGCCTACCGGGTCAGCGCGGCGGACTGAGGCCGTTTCCGCAACCGGGCCGACCGTGAGCGCTGCGGGTCCGGAACAGACGTGCCGGACCCGCCGAGCGCGGACCCTGCTCAGCTCGCGCCCGAACCCTGTTCCCAGCCGCCCAGCGCCTTGTACAGCGTCACCGCATTGACCAGCCGGCGCTGCTGCAGGCGGATGAACTCCTGCTCCGACTCGAACAGGCTGCGCTGCGCGTCCAGCATCTCCAGGTAGTTGGCCACGCCGCGCGCATAGCGCCGCTCGGCCAGGCGCTGGCGTTCGCGATCGGCGTCGCGCACCTTGCGCTGGGCCTCGATCTGCTGGCGCAGCGCATCGCGCGCCGACAGCGCGTCGGCCACTTCGCGGAAGGCGGTCTGGATGCTGCCTTCGTACTGGGCCACCGCGATGTGCTTGCGGGTTTCGGCCAGCGACAGGCTGGCGCTGTTGCGGCCGGCGTTGAAGATCGGCAGCGTCAGCTTGGGCGCGAATTGCCAGACGCCGCTGCCCGAGCCGAACAGGTCCGAGAAGCTGCTGGCGGTGCTGCCGATGTCCGTGGTCAGCTGCACCGACGGGAAAAAGGCCGCGCGCGCCGCGCCGATATCGGCGTTGGCCGCCTTGAGCGTGTTCTCCGCCTGGCGCAGATCCGGACGCCGCGTCAGCAGCGCCGACGGCAGGCCGGCCGCCAGCGGGGTAAGGCTCTGGCTTTCCAACGGCGTCTGGTCGGCGTCGGGCGGCAGCGAGAAATCACCCGCCAGCAGGCCCAGCGCATGCACGGCCTGGCTGTGCTCGCGGCTGAGTTCGGCCAGCGTGGCGCGCGACGATTCCACCAGCATCTGCGCGGTGCGCAGGCCCATGGCGGTTTCCAGGCCGGCGTCGTAGCGGCGCTGGGTCAGCGTCAGTGTGGTCTCGCGCAATTCCAGCGTGCTGCGGGTCAGCCGCTGCTGCTCGGCCAGCGAACGCTCGTTGAAATAGGCCGTGGCGGTTTCGGCCACCAGCGACAGCGCGGCGGCGCGGTGCGCCTCGGCGCTGGCCAGGTAGCGCTCCAGCGCCGCGTCGGTGAGGCTCTTGATCCGGCCGAAGAAGTCCAGCTCGAAGGCGGTGATGCCGACGCCGGCGCGGTACTGCTGGCTGATCGCATCGCGTGACGGGCCGGGATCGGACGCGCGGCTGCGGCTGTAGCCGGCCGTGCCGTCCACGGACGGCAGCCGGTCGGCGCGCTGCACGCCGTACAGCGCGCGCGCTTCCTCGATGCGCAGGGCCGCCACGCGCAGGTCGCGGTTGTTGGCCAGCGCGGCGGCGATCCAGGCCCGCAGCGCCGGGTCGTTGAAATAGTCCTTCCAGTCCTGCGGCATCTCGGCCTGGCCGGACTGGGTGGGGGTGTCATAGGCGGCCGGCACGGGCGCGGCGGGACGCTCGTAGGTCGGCGCCATCGAGCAGCCCGTCAACGCCAGGGCCAACAGGGTCAGGGCCACGGGTTTCATGGCGTGTTCTCCAGCGGTTCGCGGTGCGGGGCCGGCTGCTTGCGACGGGCGTCCATGCCCGTCAGCCTGCCCACGACCAGGAAAAAGAGCGGCACCAGGAAAATGGCGAGCACGGTGGCGGTGATGATGCCGCCCAGCACGCCGGTGCCGATGGCGATCTGCGCGCCGGAGGCCGCGCCGCCGGCCAGGGCCAGGGGCAGCACGCCGACGCCGAAGGCCAGCGAGGTCATGATGATGGGGCGCAGCCGCAGCCGCGCCGCTTCCAGCGTGGCCGACAGCAGACCCTGGCCGTCGCGCACCAGGTCCTTGGCGACTTCCACGATCAGGATCGCGTTCTTGGCCGACAGGCCGATGGTGGCGATCAGGCCGACCTTGAAGTAGATGTCGTTGGGCATGCCGCGCAGCGTCACGCCCAGCAGCGCGCCGATCACGCCCAGCGGCACCACCAGGATCACCGCCAGCGGAATGGCCCAGCTTTCATACAGCGCGGCCAGCGCCAGGAACACCACCAGGATGGACAGCGCGAACAGCACGTTGGCCTGGTTGCCGGACAGCTTTTCCTCGTAGGACTGGCCCGACCAGGCGAAGCCGATGCCGCGCGGCAGTTCCGAAGCCAGCTGTTCCATGGCGCGCATGGCCTCGCCGCTGCTGTGGCCGGGCGCGGCCGAGCCGTTGATCTTGAACGCGGGGAAGCCGTTGTAGCGGTTCAGCTGCGGCGGTCCCATGGCCCAGTCCAGCGTGGCGAAGGCCGACATGGGCACCATCTGGCCCTGCGCATTGCGCACGTGCAGGCGCGACACGTCCTCCACGTCGACGCGGTTCTTGCCGTCGGCCTGCACCGTCACGCGGCGCACCTGGCCGTTGTGCATGAAGTCGCCGATATAGTCCGAGCCGAACATCACCGCCAGCGCGGTGTTGATTTCCTCCATCGACACGCGCATGGCCTGGGCCTTGTCGCGGTCGATGCGCAGTTGCAGCTGCGGGGCTTCGCCCTGGCCTGCGTGCGTGACCTCGGCCAGCGCCGGATGTTCGGCGGCGGCCGCCAGCAGCTGCTGGCGGGCCTTCGTCAGGGCCTGGTAGCCCAGGCCGGCGCGGTCCTGCAGCCGGAAATCGAAGCCCGAGGTCGAGCCCAGCTCCGGCAGGGGCGGCGCGTTCAGCGCCAGCACCATGGCGTTCTTGTGGTCCGCGAAGGCCTTATTGACGCGCGCGACCACGGCGTCCACGTGCATGTCCGCGCCGTGGCGTTCCTTCCAGTCCTTCAGCGTGACGAAGAACATGGCCGAGTTCGGGCCGCTGCCGTATTCGCTGAAGCCGCTGACGGAATACACGAATCGCACGGGTTCGTGCTTCATCATGTAATTCTCGACTTCCAGTACCAGCTTGCGGGTCTCGGCCTGGGTCGCGCCCTGCGGCAGGATGACCATGGCGTTGAAGCTGCCCTGGTCTTCTTCCGGCAGGAAGGAAGAGGGCAGGCGCACGAACAGCAGCGCCACCGCCGCGATCACGGCGGCGTAGGCCAGGCCGAAGCGCACCGGGCGCGACAGCACGCCGGCGACGCGCGCGGTGTAGCCGGCGGTCAGGCGGACGAAGGCGCGGTTGAACCAGCCGAAGAAGCCGCGCTTCTCGTGGTGGCCGGCCGGGATGGGCCGCAGCAGGGTGGCGCACAGCGCCGGCGTGAGCGACAGCGCCAGGAAGGCCGAGAAGGCGATCGACACCGCCAGCGTGACCGAGAACTGACGGTAGATATTGCCCACCGCGCCGTCGAAGAAGGCCATCGGCACGAACACGGACACCAGCACCACGGTGATGCCGATGATGGCGCCGCTGATCTGGCCCATGGCCTTGACCGTGGCGTCGTGCGGCGACAGGCCTTCCTCGGCCATGATGCGCTCGACGTTCTCGACCACCACGATGGCGTCGTCCACCAGAATGCCGATGGCCAGCACCATGCCGAACATGGTCAGCACGTTGATCGAATAGCCCAGGCCCAGCATCACGCCCAGCGTGCCCAGCAGCGCCACCGGCACCACCAGCGTGGGGATCAGCGTGGCGCGGAAGTTCTGCATGAACAGGTACATCACGCAGAACACCAGGGCGATGGCCTCCAGCAGCGTGGTGACCACCTTCTTGATCGAGATCTCCACGAAGGTGGAGGTCTCGTAGGGGATGTCCCAGGTCACGCCCGCCGGGAAATACTGGGCCAGCTCGGTCATCGTCTGGCGGATCTTGCGGGTGGTGTCCACGGCGTTCGAGCCGGGCGCCAGCTTGATGCCCAGGCCCGTGGCCGTCTGGCCATTGACGCGCGACAGGTACATATAGTCGGTGCCGCCCAGCTCGACCCGCGCCACGTCCTTCAGGCGCAGCGTGGCGCCGTCAGGCTGCGCGCGCAGCGGGATGTTGGCGAACTGCTCGGGCGTCTGCAGCGTTTCGGTGGCGACGATGCTGGCGTTCAGCGGCGCGCTGGCCGGCACGGCCTGGCTGCCCAGGTCGCCGATGGTGACGCGGGCGTTGTGCGCGCGCAGCGCGTTGACGATGTCGCCCGGCGTGAGCGACATGGCCGTCAGCTTGGCCGGGTCGGGCCAGATGCGCATGGCGGCTTCCGCGCCCCACAGCTGCACCTTGCCCACGCCGTCGACGCGGCGCAGGGCCTGCAGCACGTTGGACGCCGCCAGCTCGCCGAGCTGCATGTCGTCCAGGCGGCCGTCGGACTTCAGCGACACCACCAGCTGGATGTTGTCGGCGGCCTTCTCCACGCGCACGCCGTCGCGGCGCACGGCCTCGGGCAGGCGCGGTTCGACGGCCTTGAGCCGGTTCTGCACTTCGACGGCGGCCAGATCGGGGTTGGTGCCCTGCTTGAACACCAGGTTGATGCTGGCCCAGCCGGTGGAGTCGCTGCTGGCCGTGGTGTAGAGCAGGCCGGGAGCGCCGTTCATCTCGCGTTCGATGATGGCGGTGACGGCTTCCTCGACCACCTTGGCCGAAGCGCCGGGATAGCTGGCGCCCACGTTGACGACGGGCGGGGCGATGTCCGGATACTGCGCCACGGGCAGGGCCCGCAGGGACAGCACGCCGGCCAGCACGATGAGCAGCGAGATCACCCAGGCGAAGACGGGGCGATCGATGAAAAAACGCGCCATGGCGGTTTAACCTTTGTTGGAGTTTCCTTCGGCGGGAGCCTGCGCCTTGGGCGCGGCCCGCTCCACCGGTTTGATCTTCTGGCCGGGCGCCAGCTGCGAGACGTTCTCGACCACGACGCGCTCGCCGCCCTTCAGGCCATCGGTGACGACCCAGTTCGGCCCCTGTATGTTGCGCGCCGTCACGGCGACGGCCTGCAATTCACCGTCCTTGCCGGCCACAAGCACATGCGCGCCGGAGGCGTCGCGCAGCAGCGCGTCGCGCGGCACCAGGTAGGCGTCGCGGTTGATGGCCTGTTCCAGGCGCACGCGCACGTACATGCCGGGCAGCAGGTCGCGCCGCGGGTTGTCGAACAGGGCGCGCATGGTCACGTTGTCGGTGCCGGGGTCCACCGCCAGGTCGGCGAAGGACAGCGCGCCGGTGCGGGCGTACTCGGTGCCGTCGGGCAGCAGCAGGCGCACGCGCAGCTTGTCGGGTTCGATGCCCTGCAGTTGGCCGTCGCGGATCTGCTTCTGCAGGCGCAGCACCTCGGCGGCCGGCTGGGCGAAGTTGACGTAGATCGGATCGATCTGCTGCACCACGGTCAGCGGCGTGGCCTGGCCTTCGCCCACCAGCGCGCCCTCGGTCACCAGCGCGCGCCGGGCGCGGCCGTCGATGGGCGAGGTGACGCGCGCATAGTCCAGCTTCAGCTTGGCGCTTTGCAGGTTGGCGCGCGCCAGCGCCACCTGGGCGCGGGCCTGGCGTTCGTCGGCGGCGGCCTCGGCGTGGTCGCGTTCGCTGATGGCGCGGTCGCCGACCAGGTCGGCATAGCGGCGCAGCTTGTCGGCCGCGGCGGACAGGCTGGCCTGGGCGCGAGCCAGGTTGGCGGCCTCGGAATCGTAGGCGGCCTGCAGCGGCGCCGGGTCGATCTGGAACAGCGCGTCGCCGCGCTTGACGTCCTGGCCTTCCTCATAGAGGCGCGAGGTGACGATGCCGGCCACCCGCGCGCGCACTTCGGCTTCGCGGTAGGGCTCCATCCGGCCGGGCAGCTCGGAGGCGACGGCGGTGGGGGTGGCGCGGGCGATGACGATCCCGACCTCGGCGGGCGCCTTGGCTTCGTCCTGGGGCTCGGATTTGGAACAAGCCGTAATAAGAATTAATACTGACAAGGATGCGAGCGTGCGGCGGAGGACTCGTTGCTTCATTTTTTAGAAATTGTTGTAGGCGCCCGGGGCGGGCCAGATGAGGGAAAGTGCGCACTTTTCCCGGTGGGGATCGCAGTCTATCATTTAATCCGTCATGCTTGATTAAATGTTTTGTTCGAAAGTATGCTCCCGTTCGCACAATTGTTAACAGTGCGGATCGGCGGCGTTCGCATAGCGGGCGCCGCTTTTTTTTGAAGGGGCCCGCGCCGCGCAGGCGCCGCCCCGTGTCCCTTTTCCCTCAACCTTTCATTTCAAGGAGATATCCGAATGGCCCGCAAGACGAAAGAAGAATCCCAACGCACCCGCGACCGCATCCTGGATGCGGCCGAGCACGTGTTCATGTCCAAGGGGGTGGCCAACACCACCATGGGCGACATCGCCGACCACGCCGGCGTGTCCAGGGGCGCCGTCTACGGCCATTACAAGAACAAGATCGATGTCTGCGTCGCCATGAGCGACCGCGCGCTGGCCGCGGCCGTGGCGCTGACCCGGGTCCGCGCCGACGGCAAGGCGCTGGAGTCCCTGTACGCGTCGATGCTGCAATACGTGCGCATCTACTCGGAAGAGGGGTCGATGCAGCGTGTGCTGGAAATCCTCTACGACAAGTGCGAGCAGAGCGACGAGAATGCGCCGCTGCTGCGACGACGGGACATCTGGGAACGCCATGCCCTGCGCAATTCCGAAAAACTGCTGCGCGCCGCGGTGCGCAACGAAGACCTGCCCGGCGCGCTGGACGTGCGCCTGTCCAACGTCTACCTGCACTCCCTGATCGAGGGGGTGTTCGGCAGCATCTGTTGGTCCGATCGCCTGAAAGGCGATATCTGGCCGCGCGTCGAGCGCATGCTCCGCGCCGCCATCGACACATTGCGGTTCTCGCCGCACCTGCGCCTGGCGCAAGCGGCCTAGCAGCCGCCGTCAGGCCCGGCCCGAGCCTACAATCCGGCCATGACGCTCAAGCAACTCGAAGCCTTCTACTGGGCGGCCACCTGCGCCAGTTTCGCCGTGGCCGCCGAGCGCCTGCACCTGTCGGTATCGTCGCTGTCCAAGCGCATCGCCGAACTGGAGGAGGCGCTGGGCCAGCCGCTGTTCGACCGCAGCGGGCACAAGGCCGCGCTGACGGAGGCCGGCCAGCGCCTGCTGCCCCAGGCCGGCGACATGCTGGCGTCGGCCGAGCGGATCCGTGCGTCCGTGGCGCAAAGCGCCGGCCTCGTCGGGCGCTGCCGCTTCGGCGTGGGTGAACTGACCGCGCTGACCTGGCTGCCGCGCCTGATCGGCGTGGTGCGCGCCGCCCATCCCGGACTGGTGCTGGAACCTTATGTCGACATCGGCCAGGTGCTGGAGCAGCGCGTGGCCGACGGTGAACTGGATTTCGCCGTGATCGCGGGCCGTTCGTCGCGCGTCGGCATCGCGTCCGCGCCCATCGGGCAGGCGGCCTTTTCCTGGGTCGCGGCGCCTGCGGCGCTGCAAGGCGAAACCCGCATGAGTCCCGCGCTGCTGGCCCGGCTGCCGCTGGTGACGCTGCCGGAGGGCGCGGGCACCACCCGCATCATCGACGACTGGCTGGCCGGGCGCGAGGCGCCGGGCGAGCGGCTTTGCTGCAATAACTGGGGCGCCATCGCCGGCCTGCTGATCGAGGGCACCGGCGTGGGCCTGCTGCCCAGCCACTGGGCCGCCGCGCTCGAGGCCGAGGGCAGCCTGCGCGTGCTTGACGGCGAGCCGGCCCTGGCCGCGCTGCCGTATTCCTTCCAATTCCGCCGCGATGACGCGCGCGCGCTGATCACGCAGATGCGCGATGCCGTCCTGCGCGCGGCGGACTTCTCCGCGCCCTGCCGCCTGCCCTGAGCCCGGCGCGCGGCAGTGTCCGCGCCCAGGCCATTCGCGCTCGCCACGCTATACAAGCCCCGCGCGCATGGCGCAGAATCCGCCATGCGCGTGCGCGACGGGGGGATGGGCCTGGCGTCGCGGCGTCGCTTCGGGTTGCCTGCACAGGCCGGACCGGAATGCCGGAACCCGCCGGCGGGCGGCCCGTATAAGAAACAATGGAGATTCTTGATGCGTAAACTTTGCCTCGTGGCGGCCCTGGCGGCCATGATGTCCACCGGATTGGCGCAAGCCCAGTCCACCCTTCGTATCGGCCTGCAGGACGATCCCGATGTGCTCGACCCGGTGCGCGCGCGCACTTTCGTCGGCCGCATCGTCTTCGCGTCGCTGTGCGACAAGCTGGTCGACATCACCCCGGACCTGAAGATCGTGCCGCAGCTGGCGCAATCGTGGAGCACCAGCGACGACAACAAGACGCTGACCTTCAAGCTGCGCAAGGACGCGGTGTTCCATGACGGCGCGCCGGTGGACGCGGCCGCGGTCAAGGCCAATCTGGAACGCGCGCGCACGCTGCCCGACAGCAACCGCAAGAGCGAGCTGGCCACGGTCGCCAGCGTCGAGGCGCCGGATGCCGAGACCGTGGTGCTGCGCCTGTCCGAGCCCGATGCCTCGCTGCTGTCGCAGCTGTCCGACCGCGCCGGCATGATGATGTCGCCGGCCGCCTTCGACAAGGATCCCGGCGGCAAGCCGGTGTGCTCGGGTCCCTACCAGTTCAAGGAGCGGGTGCAGAACGATCGCATCGTGCTCGAGAAATTTCCCAAGTATTGGGACGCAGCCAGCTACCACTTCGATCGCCTGGTCTTCATCCCGATTCCCGACAACACGGTGCGCCTGAACAATCTGCGCGCCGGCGACCTGGACATCATCGAGCGCGTGGCGCCGAGCGACGCCAAGGCGGTCAAGGATGACGCCAGCCTGCGGCTGGCGCCGGTGACGGGCCTGGGCTTCCAGGCCATCTCGGTCAATCTGGCCAACGGCGCGCGCGCAGACAACCCGCTGGCCAAGGACAAGCGCGTGCGTCAGGCGCTGGACCTGGCCATCGACCGCGACGTGCTGAACCAGGTGATCGGCGAAGGCATGTTCCAGCCCGCCCACCAGCCGTTCCCGCCCGCCAGCTTCGCCTTCAACAAGGCGGTCGAACACACCGGGCGCGATCCCAAGAAAGCGCAGGCGCTGCTGAAGGAAGCCGGGCTGGATCGCGTCAGGTTCGAGATCACCTTCGGCAACAACACCACCATGCAGCAGGTGTTCGAGCTGATCCAGGCCATGGGCGCCGAGGCCGGCTTCGACATCACGCTGCGGCCGGTGGAGTTCGCCTCGTTGCAGTCGTCGCTGGCGCGCGGCGACTTCGTGGTCGGCCAGAGCGGCTGGTCGGGCCGAGTCGATCCCAGCGGCAACATCCACCAGTACCTGAGCTGCAAGGGCAACCTGAACGACGGCAAGTTCTGCGACCCCGCCGTCGACAAGCTGCTGAACGACGCCCGGGCCGAGGCCGATCCGGTCAAGCGCCGCGCCATGTACGACCAGGTGCTGGCCGTGCTGGAAGAGCAGCGCCCCATCATCTATCTCTTCTACCTGCCCTGGACCTTCGGCGTGCAGAAGAAGGTGGAAGGCTTCGTGCCCTATCCTGACGGGCTGATCCGCCTGAAGGGCGTGTCCGTCGCCGGCAAATAAGCGCAGCCGCCACGGCGGAACCCGGATCCGGGTTCCGCCTTTTTTCTTTCTTCGATGCCATCATGATGTTCACGACTCGTCCTGAAATCCTCGGCACCTTCGGTGTCGTGACCTCGACCCACTGGCTGGCCAGCGCCGCCGGCATGTCCCTGCTGGAGCGCGGCGGCAACGCCTTCGACGCCTGCGTCGCCAGCGCCTTCGTGCTGCAGGTGGTCGAGCCTCACCTGGTCGGCCCCGCCGGCGAGACGCCGGCCGTGTTCTATTCGGCCCGCACGGGCAAGGTTGAAGTGCTGTGCGGCCAGGGCTGCACGCCCGCCGGCGCCACGCTGGAACGCTACCGCGCCGAAGGCTTGTCGCTGATTCCCGGCAATGGCCTGCTGGCCACCGTGATCCCGGGCGCGTTCGACGCCTGGATGCTGTTGCTGCGCGACCATGGCACCATGCGATTGCGCGACGTGCTGGAGCCCGCCATCTACTACGCGGAGCACGGCCATGCGCTGATGCCGCGCATCTCCAACACCATCGCGGGGCTCAAGGATTTCTTCCAGACCCATTGGCCGTCCACCGCCGAGATCTACCTGCCCGGCGGCGCGGTGCCCGAGGCGCGCAAGCTGTTCCGCAATCCGGCGCTGGCGCGCACCTGGACGCGGCTGCTGACGGAAGCGGAAAGCGCGGGCGCGGACCGCGAGCGCCAGATCGAAGCCGCGCGCGACGTGTTCTACCGGGGCTTCGTGGCCGAGGCCATCGACGCCTTCGCCCGGGGCACCGAGGTCATGGACGAAAGCGGCGCGCGCCATCGCGGCGTGCTGACGGCGGACGACCTGGCCGGCTGGTCGGCCAGCTACGACGCGCCGGCCACGTACGACTATCACGGCTACACCGTGGCCAAGGCCGGCGCCTGGAGCCAGGGGCCGGTGTTCCTGCAGACGCTGGCGCTGCTCAAGGACATGGACCTGGCCGGCGCGGGCCCGGCCAGCGCCGAGTTCATCCACCGCGTCACCGAGGCGATGAAGCTGGCCTTCGCTGACCGCGAGGCCTATTACGGCGACCCTGCGTTCGTCGATGTGCCGCTGGAGCGCCTGCTGTCGGAGGACTACAACGCGGCGCGCCGACGGCTGATCGGCGAGCAGGCGTCGCATGAGCTGTCGCCCGGCCGCCTGGCGGGTTTCGAGGCCCAGGTGGACCGCGTGATGGATACCTTGCGGCGCCTGTCCAAGGTCACGGAACCGGGCGCGGCGCCGGCCGTCGTCGCGCCGGCGGGAGCGGCCGCGTCGGCGCGGCGCGGCGACACCACCCACGTGGACGTGATCGACCGCTGGGGCAACATGATCTCGGCCACGCCTTCGGGCGGCTGGTTCCAGTCCTCGCCCGTCATTCCCGCCCTGGGTTTCGGGCTGAACACGCGGGCGCAGATGTTCTGGCTGGAGGAAGGGCTGCCGGGCACGCTGGCGCCGGGCAAGCGGCCGCGCACCACGCTGACCCCGACGCTGGCGCTGCGCGACGGCGCGCCCTACATGGCCTTCGGCACGCCCGGCGGCGACCAGCAGGAGCAATGGCAACTGCTGTTCTTCCTGCGTCACGTCCATCACGGCCTGAATCTGCAGGAGTCCATCGACCTGCCCATGTCGCATACCTCGCATTTCCCCAGCTCGTTCTATCCGCGCGACCGCAAGCCCGGCCATCTGGCGGTCGAGGCCAGCATCGGCGCGGCGGTGATCGAACAGTTGCGCCAGCGCGGCCATGTCGTGGAAGAGGCGGCGGAATGGTCGGTGGGCCGCCTGACCGCGGCCTCGCGCGATCCGGACGGCCTGCTGCATGCGGCGGCCACGCCGCGCCTGATGCAGGCCTACGCCATCGGTCGCTGAGCGGAGGCGTCGTGGGTCGGCGCGCGCGGCGTGCTTGCCGCGCGTGTCGCCACGCACGCCCGGAGGCGGGTTGCGGTGGCTCACCGCCATACGCTATCTTTGCCGCATGACGCCTCCCCCAGAGAGCCCGACCGCAGGGGCTCAGTCCCTGACGGGACAAGAACCGCTGTTCATCGTCCTCAATACCGGCTCCGGACGCGGCGACGCGCAGGTCTTGCAAGAGACCATCCGCCGCGTGCTGGACGAAGCCGGCCGGCGGCATGAACTCATGCCGGTGGACGACCCGTCGCGCCTGGCCGACACGGCGCGCGCAGCAGTCCGGCGCGCCCGCGCCGAAAACGGCATCGTCGTGGGCGCGGGCGGCGACGGCACGCTCAACACGGTGGCCGCCGCGGTGTTGGGGCAGGGCGTGCCGTTCGGCATCCTGCCGCAGGGCACCTTCAATTATTTCGGCCGGCGCTACGGCATTTCCCAGGAAACCGAGGTCGCCCTGCGCGGGCTGCTGCGAGGGCAGGTCCGGCCGGTGCAGGTCGGGCTGCTCAATGACAGGCCGTTCCTGGTCAATGCCAGCCTGGGCCTGTACCCGCAGTTGCTCGAGGACCGCGAGGCCTTCAAGCAGAAGTTCGGCCGCAGCCGGCTGGTGGCATTGTGGTCCGGGCTGGTCACGCTGATGCGCGCGCCGCGCCAGCTGGGCCTGCAGCTCGAGCACGAAGGCCGCGTCCGCGATCTGCGCACGCCGACGCTGGTCGTGGGCAACAACAAGCTGCAACTCGAGCACGTGGGGATCCCGGCCGACGAGCTGGACCGGCAACGCCTGATCGCCATGGCGGCGCATCCGGTGGGCACGCTGGCCTTGTATGGGTTGTTGTTGCGCGGCCTGTTCAGCCGGCTGGGCGAGGCCGAACAGGTCGTCAATTTCGCATTCGACCGCCTGGTCGTGCGCATCCGCGGCCGTCGCCGCGTGAAGGTCGCGATGGACGGCGAGATCTCCTGGATGAACACTCCGCTGGAGTTCAAGGTGGCCGAGGACGCGTTGCCGCTGGTGACGCCTGGCGAGCAAGACTCCGACACCGTATCTACATGACCCGTATCCTGCATTTTTCCGACACGCATTTCGGCACCGAGCGCAAGGCCGTGGTCGAGGCCGCGCTGGACCTGGCCGCCGCCCAGGCGCCCGACCTGGTCGTGCTGAGCGGCGACATCACCCAGCGCGCGCGCCGGCGCCAGTTCGCCGCGGCGCGCGCCTTCATCGAGCGCCTGTCGCTGCCGGTGCTGGCGGTGCCCGGCAATCATGACATTCCCCTGTTCAATGTGTTTGCCCGCGCGCTCAATCCGTATGGCAACTACAAGCGGGCGCTGGGCGCGGTGCTTGAGCCCGTGTTCGAGAACCCCGGCCTGCTGGCCATCGGAGTGAACACCACCCGGCCGCGGCGTCGCAAGGACGGAGAAATCTCCGAGGCCCAGATCGCGCGCGTCGCGCAGCGGCTGCGGCAGGCCCGGCCCGGGCAACTGCGGGTGGTGGTGGCGCATCATCCGGTGCGGGCCAAGGTCGAGTCCGACGTGCACAACCTGCTGTTCGGGCGCGAGCGCGCGCTGGCGGCCTGGACCCAGGCCGGCGTGGACCTGATCCTGGGCGGCCATATCCATCTGCCCTACGTCATGCCCATCCTGGCGGACCGGCCGACGGCCGGCTGGGTGGCGCAGGCGGGCACCACGTGTTCCTGGCGCGTGCGGGGCAAGGTGCCCAATTCGGTGAACCTCATCGTCCGCGACGAGGTCGACGGGGTATCCGCATGCCATGTCGAGCGTTGGGACTACTCCGCCGGCACCCATGCTTTCGAGCCGGTAGACAAGACGCGGGTGGATCTGTAGCGTTTCGGGCAGGCGCGCCGGCCGTCCGCCGGCTTGCCGGGCCTGCCTGGCTCCAAGCCCGGGATTTCTTGTTTAGCCGTTTTCCGACATGATCGACGCCAGCGCGGCCTGGGCCGCCGAGCACGCCTTGCTGCTGTTCCTTCTGCTGCCTTGCCTGGCGGCGCTGCTCGCCCTGGGCGCGGCGCGCGCCTGGCTGGCGGTCGAGGCGCGCGGCCGCACTGTGCTGGGCGCGGGCGGCGCCGGACTGGCGTTGCTGGTCTTTCTGGCGCTGGCCGTGGCGGTGCGCCGGCCCGGCGCCGTGGTCGCGTTCGACGGCGCCCTGGCGAATGCCTTGGGCCGCGCCATGCCGGACGCCTTTCTCTGGCTGCTGTCCTGGTTCACGTTCCTGGGCGACCGCGACTTGCTGGCGCTGTCCTGCGTGCTGGCAGTGCTGTGGCTGCTGTGGCGCGGATACAAGGGGCTGGCCTTGTTCTGCGCCGCCGCGACCGGACTGGGCGGCGCGTTGAACTGGCTGCTCAAGCATGGTTTCCAACGCTTGCGGCCGGATTTCAACCATGACTACACCGCGGTCGTCGGCTGGAGTTTTCCCAGCGGCCATGCCTCGGCCGCGATGGCGGTCTACGGCACGGCCTGTTATCTGATCTGGAGATTGGCGCCGGCGCCCTGGCGCAGGCCCAGCCTGGCCCTGGCGGCGGCACTGGTGACCGCCATCGGCCTGAGCCGCGTCTTGCTGCAGGTGCATTTCGCGAGCGACGTGGCGGCCGGCTGGGCCATCAGCCTGGCCTGGATGATCCTGTGCGTGGGACTGGCCGAGGGCCTGCGCGCCTCAGGCCGCGACGCGGGCCAGCGCGTCCACTAGCCGCGCCTCGGCCGGACTCAGGCCCGCCTGGGCGAGCAGGGCCGGGCAGGCGTACCGGCCGCCCGCATTCCTGATTGCCTGCCCGAGGATGCGCGCGCGTCCCGCTTCCGGCGGTTCCAGGTCGACGATGAGCTTGCCGCGTACCGGGGCGGTCACTTCGCCGTCGCTGAAGCGTTCCAGCGTACGGTCGATCTCGCGCTCGCGCGGCAGCGCCAGCACCACGGTGTCGGATTCGGCCAGCGCCTCGCGAGCGGAGGTCGCCAGGGTGGCGGTGCCTCGGAACTCCTCGCAGCGCGACGGTTCGATGTCGTAGACCGTAAGCGCCAGATCGGGGTCGGCTTCGAGCAGCTGCCGGGCGGCGCGGGTGCCGGTCGATCCCAGGCCGACGATGCTGATGCGGGGGCTGTTCATGGTTTGGGCACCGACCAAGTGCTGACGATGTGCGCCAGCGGTTCATCGGAATGCTCGGAGGTCAGGATGACTTCGCCCGCCGACAGACGGCCGACCTTGAGCAGGCGGGCATCGGCCACGATGGCGCCGGCCGGACTCTTGCGCAGGAAATTGATGGTGAGGCTGGCGGTCACCGCATGGGCCTGCCCGGTCGCGCCAACCACGGCGGCGTACATCGCCAGGTCGGCCAGCCCCATCAGCATGGGGCCGGCGACGATGCCGCCCAATCGTTGGTGGGAGTCGCGAGCCGGCAGCACCGCGCGCGCGGTGCCGTAACCGATTTGCGTCATCTCTATGCCCAGCAGCAGGGAGAAGGGGTGCTGCTCGGTCAGCAGCGCATGGAAGTCAGCCAGGCTGATGCGCGGGGCGTCGGCGCGGGCGGGGGGAACGGCGAGGTCGGTCATCGTTGCTCCAGGACGAGGCAATATTGGTCCAGCAGCGCGTCGGCCTGCTGGCCCAGGGACTTCAGCCTGTGGGTGTGCAACAGCAGCAGCAGGCCCATCAGATAGGTGAAGGTGTTCATCTGCTCGGTCGCGATCGTCGCCGCGTCCCAGGGCTTGGTGCGGGCCAGCGCCTGTCCGAGCAGGTCGATGCTGTCCCGCAGCCGGCCGTTGAGCTGCTCGTCCATTTCGCGCCCCAGCCCGCGCGGCCCCGGGCCGCGGAACAGGTACAGGCCCAGCGAGAAGTCGGTGGGCCGGTCTGCGTAATAGCCGAAGAAGGCGCGGATAGCGTCGCGCGCGGCCGAGCCGGGGAGGCTGCGTGCCGCGGTGTCGATCAGGTGCGCATGCAGCCGTTGCAGCGATTCATCCAGCAAGGCGCCATAGATCGCCTCCTTGCCGGCGAACCACGGATAGACCGCGCCGGTGGTGCAGCCCGCCTCGCTGGCGATGGCGCGGATGGTGGTTTTTTCCAGACCGTCGCGCTCGAACACCCGCTGGGCGGCGTCCATGATCAGTTGGCGACGCAGCGCGTTCAACTGTTCATTACGGTCGGGGCGCGCTGGCGCGGCGGGCGGGGTGCTCATGATTGGCTTTCGAAGTCGGATTTGTGCATCAAATGATATCGACGATTTTTATAGATAACAACGTTATTTGGCTGAGGTATTGAAGGCATAAGGAAAGCGAGTATGGGACGGTGGCCATCAAGGCGATAAAGTCCGCTGTATCGGTCCTCAGGACCCATGCGGGAGACGCGCCGGCACCCGAAAGCGCTCCGAAAGAACGCCTCGGCGACCCCCGTGAATATCGGGGCCAGGGCTGAAGGTCGCATGAATACGTGCTCGTCCTGGCGATCAAGGGTTAGCCCTAGCAGCTGCGCCATCGCCTTGTTGTGATGTTGCAAGATCCCAACAAGCCTGTCGCAAACCTGCACTTTTCTGGCCTTCACCATAGCCAGTCCCCCCGATTTTTGATGCAATAGCACCAACTTCCCTTCGCGGAGTTAGGGGGGCGGCAGGCTGGTTTGCTGGATTGCTGCTCTTGTCACTCAAATCAACGGAGATTTCTTAAATGAAAAAGACTCTGCTCGCTGCCGCCCTGCTCGCCGGTTTCGCCGGTGTCGCCCAGGCAGAAACGTCTGTCACCCTGTACGGCATCATCGATACGGGTATCGGCTACAACAAGATCAGCGGTGCCAAGGACAGCAATCCGTACGGCATTCAGAACGGCAGCAAGGTCGGCATGATCAACGGCGTGCAGAACGGTTCGCGCTGGGGTCTGCGTGGTTCGGAAGATCTGGGTGACGGCCTGCGCGCTGTTTTCCAACTGGAATCGGGCTTTGATTCGGGCAACGGCAAGTCGGGCCAAAGCTCGCGTCTGTTCGGCCGCCAAGCCACCATCGGTCTGGCCAGCGACAGCTGGGGTCAACTGGACTTCGGTCGTCAAACCAACATCGCCTCGAAGTACTTCGGCTCGATCGATCCGTTCGGCGCTGGTTTCGGCCAAGCCAACATCGGTACCGCCTTCAGCGCTGCCAACACGCAACGCTACGACAACATGGTGATGTACCAAACCCCGTCGTTCAGCGGCTTCCAGTTCGGCCTGGGCTACTCGTTCAACGCCGATGACAACAAGACGTCCGAAACCGGCTTCCGCACCGCCGACAATACCCGCGCCATCACCACCGGCCTGCGTTACGTCAACGGCCCGCTGAACGTCGCGTTCTCGTACGACCAACTGAACCGTTCGAACGCCGGCAAGACCGACGACACCGATACGACCGCGCGCCAGTACATCCTGGGTGGTTCGTACGACTTCGAAGTGGTCAAGCTGGCTCTGGCTGTCAGCCGCACGCAAAACGGCTGGTTCGCTGGCCCGGGCGTGAACGGCAACTCGGTTCTGAGCAAGGTTGCTTCGGACGAGTTCACCAACACCTTCCGCAAGGACTTCAAGGCCAACTCGTACCTGGTCGGTCTGTCGGCTCCGATCGGTGGCGCCAGCAACGTGTTCGGTTCGTGGCAAATGGTTGACCCCAAGGGTGACTACGCCAAGGATCGTGACCTGAAGAAGATGCACGTCTTCTCGCTGGGCTACACCTACGACCTGTCCAAGCGTACCAACCTGTACGCCTACGGTTCGTACTCGAAGAACTACGCCCTGGTCGAAGACCTGAAGTCGACCGCCGTCGGCGTGGGCCTGCGTCACCGCTTCTAATCCTAAGCAGGGCGCAAGTCCTGCCTGGATTTAAGGCTCACGAACGGGCTTCGGTCCGTTCGTGTAAAACCACCCTTCGGGGTGGTTTTTTTATGCGAGCCGGTACTCGCAAACATTGATTGCGAAGCGTTTTCGCTGGGGTGAGAGCAATGTGGTGTATCCTGCGATTTCACTCGTGAAAACTGCGATTGTTCCAAATAAGGAATGCAGTCTTTCACCCGCTGTTCAGGCTACAGAGTTCAGCCAGAAGTAACCGCGCGAATGCTACAATCCTAAGGTTTGCGCATTTGACGGACGCCTGAATGAACCTGCAACAGTATTTTCCCGTCCTGCTGTTTATCGGAGTGGCCACCCTTATCGGGTTTGCGCTTCTGACGGCCGGCTCCCTGCTCGGCCCGCGCCGGCCTTACGCTGAAAAGCTCTCCCCCTACGAGTGCGGCTTCGAAGCCTTCGAAGACGCGCGCATGAAGTTCGACGTGCGCTATTACCTCGTGGCGATTCTGTTCATCCTCTTCGACCTGGAAATCGCGTTCCTGTTCCCGTGGGCCATCGCCCAGGGCACGGTCGGAATCGTCGGCTTCTGGACGGTCATGGTTTTCCTCGCCGTGTTGACCGTCGGCTTCATCTACGAATGGAAAAAGGGCGCGCTGGACTGGGAATAATTTCCGGGCACGCTATCAGAGACGAATATGGCTATAGACGGCATTCTCAAGCAAGGGTTCATCACCACCAGCGCCGACAAGTTCCTGAACTGGGCGAAAACTGGCTCGATGTGGCCCATGACATTCGGCCTGGCCTGTTGCGCGGTCGAAATGATGCACGCGGGCGCGGCCCGCTACGACCTGGACCAGTTCGGCATCATCTTCCGCCCCAGCCCGCGCCAGTCCGATCTGATGATCGTGGCCGGCACGCTGTGCAACAAGATGGGCCCGGCGCTGCGCAAGGTCTACGACCAGATGCCCGAGCCCCGCTGGGTGGTGTCGATGGGCTCCTGTGCCAATGGCGGCGGTTACTACCATTACTCGTATTCGGTGGTCCGCGGCTGCGACCGCATCGTACCGGTAGACGTCTACGTGCCGGGCTGCCCGCCCACGGCCGAGGCGCTGGTGTACGGCTTGCTGCAGATGCAGAACAAGATCCGTCTGACCAACACGATTGCGCGCTGAGCTTTCGCACAGGGCGGCAGGCCTAGCCGCCAGCCCCGCGAAGCAGCGTAACGGTTCACCTAAGCGTACAAGATGATGACCAGGCTCGAAACCCTGAAGACCAATTTGCAGACCACCCTCGGCGCGGATATCGCGCTGACCGAGGCGCTGGGCGAGCTGACGCTCGAAGTGCCTGCGGAACAATGGTTCTCCGTCTGCACCAAGCTGCGCACCGAAGCCGGCCTGCGCTTTGAAACCTGTGTCGACCTCTGTGGCGTCGACTACCTGACCTGGGGCAACGGCACGCGCCAGCTGCCCGAGGAAACCAACGCCCGCGTCCACCGCTCGCGCTTCGCCGTGGTGGTGCACCTGCTGTCGATCGAGCACAACTGGCGCCTGCGCGTGCGCACCTGGGCGTCCGATGACGAGTTCCCGATGGTCGCCTCGCTGATGGAATGCTGGCCCGGCGTGGGCTGGTTCGAGCGCGAGGCGTTCGACCTGTACGGCATCGTCTTCGAAGGCCATCCCGACCTGCGCCGCATCCTCACCGACTACGGCTTCATCGGCCACCCGTTCCGCAAGGACTTCCCGCTGTCGGGCACCGTCGAAATGCGCTACGACCCCGAACAGCGCCGCGTCATCTACCAGCCGGTCACGATCGATCCGCGCGAAATCACGCCGCGCGTGGTCCGCGAAGACAACTACGGCTTGGGGCATTAAGTCATGGCAGAAATCAAGAACTACACGCTCAACTTCGGCCCGCAGCACCCGGCTGCGCACGGCGTGCTGCGCCTGGTGCTGGAACTGGACGGCGAAGTCATCCAGCGCGCCGACCCGCACATCGGCCTGCTGCACCGCGCGACCGAAAAGCTGGCCGAGCACAAGACCTACATCCAGGCGCTGCCCTACATGGATCGCCTGGACTACGTGTCCATGATGTGCAACGAACACGCCTACGTCATGGCCATCGAGAAGCTGCTGGGCGTGGAAGCGCCGCTGCGCGCCCAGTACATCCGCGTGATGTTCGACGAAATCACGCGTCTGCTGAATCACCTGATGTCGCTGGGTTCGCACGCGCTGGACGTGGGCGCCATGGCGGTGTTCCTGTACGCCTTCCGTGAACGCGAAGACCTGATGGACTGCTACGAAGCGGTCTCGGGCGCGCGCATGCACGCGGCCTACTACCGTCCGGGCGGCGTCTATCGCGACCTGCCGGATTCGATGCCGCAGTACGGTGACACCAGCAAGTACCGTGGCGACAAGGAAGTGCGCGCCATGAACGATGCGCGCTCCGGTTCGCTGCTGGACTTCATCGAGGACTTCACCAACCGCTTCCCCGGTTGCGTCGACGAGTACGAAACCCTGCTCACCGACAACCGCATCTGGAAGCAGCGCCTGGTGGGCATCGGCGTGGTCGATCCCGATCGCGCCAAGGCGCTGGGCTTCACCGGCCCGATGCTGCGTGGTTCCGGCGTGGCCTGGGACCTGCGCAAGACGCAGCCCTACGAAGTCTACGATCTGCTCGATTTCGACATCCCCGTGGGCGTGAACGGCGACTGCTACGACCGCTACCTGGTCCGCGTGGCCGAAATGCGCCAGAGCAACCGCATCATCCGCCAGTGCGTGGAATGGCTGCGCAACAACCCGGGCCCGGTCATGATCGAGAATCACAAGATCGCCCCGCCCAAGCGCACCGCCATGAAGACCAACATGGAAGAGCTGATCCATCACTTCAAGCTCTTCACCGAAGGCTTCCACGTGCCGCCCGGCGAGTCCTACGCCTCGGTCGAGCACCCGAAGGGCGAGTTCGGCATCTATCTGGTGTCCGACGGCGCCAACAAACCGTACCGCCTGAAGATTCGCGCGCCCGGCTTCGCCCATCTGCAGTCGCTGGATGAAATGTCGCGCGGTCATATGATCGCCGACGCCGTCACCATCATCGGTACGCAGGACATCGTTTTCGGCGAGATCGACCGCTGATCCGCCCAGAGACCGTCACGAGCACGACCGCATAACCCGGATTCAAACTATGCTGCTTTCCGAACAGGCCTACCAGAAAATCGACCGAGAACTCGCGAAGTTCCCGGCCGACCAGCGGCAGTCCGCCATCATGGCCTCGCTTGCCATCGCGCAAGAAGAAAAGGGCTGGTTGGCGACCGACATCATCGAGGATGTGGCCAACTACATCGGCGTTCCGCCCATCGCGGTCCAGGAAGTCGCCACTTTCTACAACATGTTCGACGTCAAGCCCGTCGGCAAGAACAAGATCTCGGTCTGCACGAACTTGCCCTGTGCCTTGCGCGACGGCGAACGCGTCGGCGATTACCTCAAGCGCAAGCTGGGCGTCGACTGGAAGGAAACCACCGCCGACGGCCAGTTCACGCTGGTGGAAGGCGAGTGCATGGGCGCCTGCGGCGATTCCCCCGTGCTGCTGGTCAACAACAAGCACATGTGCGTGCGCATGACGGAAGAAAAGCTGGACGCGCTGGTCGCGGCCCTGAAGGCGCAAGGAGAGTCGGCATGAACGCGCCCGACATCTACAAGCAGTTCTCGCAAGGTCTGGATCCCAATCCGCTGAACGACCTGGCCAATTCCATGTGCCTGCACGGCCGGCACATCAAGCCGCAGATCATGGCCGACGTCGACGGCGCCAACTGGCGCCTGGCCGACTACGTCAAACGTGGCGGCTACGAAGCCCTGAAGAAGATCCTGACCACCGGCATGAAGCCGGAGGACGTGATCGCCGAGGTCAAGGCCTCGGGCCTGCGCGGCCGTGGCGGCGCGGGCTTCCCGACCGGCCTGAAGTGGAGCTTCATGCCGCGCGCGTTCCCCGGCCAGAAGTACCTCGTCTGCAACTCCGACGAAGGCGAGCCGGGCACGTTCAAGGACCGCGACATCCTGCGCTTCAACCCGCACATCGTGATCGAGGGCATGGCCATCGCCGCCTACGCGATGGGCATCAGCGTGGGCTACAACTACATCCACGGCGAAATCTTCGAGGTCTACCAACGCTTCGAAGAGGCGCTGGAAGAGGCGCGCGCCGCCGGCTTCCTGGGCGACAAGATCCTGGGCTCGGAATTCAACTTCCAGCTGCACGCGTTCCATGGCTACGGCGCCTACATCTGCGGCGAAGAAACCGCGCTGCTCGAATCGCTGGAAGGCAAGAAGGGCCAGCCGCGCTTCAAGCCGCCGTTCCCGGCCAGCTTCGGCCTGTACGGCAAGCCCACCACCATCAACAACACCGAGACCTTCGCGGCGGTGCCCTGGATCATCCGCAACGGCGGCCAGGCCTACCTCGAGGTCGGCAAGCCCAACAACGGCGGCACCAAGCTGTTCTCGATCTCCGGCGACGTCGAGCGTCCCGGCAACTACGAGATCCCGCTGGGCACCCCGTTCTCGACGTTGCTCGAGCTGGCCGGCGGCATGCGCGGCGGCAAGAAGCTCAAGGCCGTGATCCCCGGCGGTTCCAGCGCTCCGGTGCTGCCCGCCGACATCATGATGGACACCACCATGGACTACGACGCCATCGCCAAGGCGGGCTCCATGCTGGGTTCGGGCGCCGTGATCGTCATGGACGAGACGCGCTGCATGGTCAAGTCGCTCATGCGCCTGTCGTATTTCTATTTCGAGGAAAGCTGCGGCCAGTGCACGCCGTGCCGTGAAGGCACCGGCTGGCTGTACCGCATGGTGCACCGCATTGAGACCGGCCACGGCCGTCCGGAAGATCTGGACATGCTGGACAACGTGGCGGGCAACATCATGGGCCGCACCATCTGCGCCCTGGGCGACGCCGCGGCCATGCCCGTGCGTGGCTTCCTCAAGCATTTTCGCGACGAATTCGCGCACCACATCGAGCACAAGTCTTGTGTGGTCCCGCAATATCTGTAGGTCTCAGGAACAGCAATGGTTGAACTAACCGTCGACGGCAATAAGGTCGAAGTGCCCGAAGGCAGCATGGTGATGCATGCGGCCCAGAAGATCGGGCTTTACGTGCCGCATTTCTGCTACCACAAGAAACTGTCCATCGCGGCCAACTGCCGCATGTGCCTGGTTGAAGTGGAAAAGGCGCCCAAGGCGCTGCCCGCCTGCGCCACCCCCGTTACCAACGGCATGGTCGTGCACACCTGCTCCGAGAAGGCTCGCGCCGCTCAGCAGTCGGTGATGGAATTCCTGCTGATCAATCACCCGCTGGATTGCCCGATTTGCGATCAGGGCGGCGAGTGCCAGCTGCAGGATCTGGCCGTGGGCTATGGCGGCTCTTCCTCGCGTTACCAGGAAGAGAAGCGCGTGGTGTTCCACAAGGACCTGGGCCCGCTGGTGTCGGCCGAGGAAATGAGCCGCTGCATCCACTGCACCCGCTGCGTGCGCTTCGGCCAGGAAATCGCCGGCGTCATGGAGCTGGGCATGCTCGGCCGTGGCGAACACTCCGAGATCACGTCCTTCGTGGGCCGCTCGATCGAGTCCGAACTGTCGGGCAACATGATCGACATCTGTCCGGTGGGCGCGCTGACCTCCAAGCCCTTCCGCTACAGCGCGCGCACCTGGGAGCTGGCCCGCCGCCGCTCGGTCAGCCCGCACGACAGCCTGGGCGCCAATCTGGTCATCCAGGTCAAGGGCGACCGCGTCATGCGCGTGGTGCCGTTCGAGGACGAAGCCGTCAACGAATGCTGGATCAGCGACCGCGACCGCTTCTCGTATGAAGGCCTGAACAGCGAAGACCGCCTGTCCGCGCCCATGATCAAGGGCGCCGACGGCAAGTGGCAGGAAGCCTCCTGGGCCGACGCGCTCCAGGCCGTGGCCCAAGGCCTGTCGCGCGTGCGCGACAGCTTCGGCGCCGGCCAGATCGGCGCGCTGGCCTCCGAGTACGCCACGCTTGAAGAGTACGCGCTGCTGGGCCGCCTGGTCCGCGCGCTGGGTTCCGAGAACATCGACTTCCGCCTGCGCCAGACCGACGCGTCCTTCGACGCCGCCCTGTCGGGCGCGCCGTGGCTGGGCATGCCCATCGCCGAGCTGGACAACCTGGACCGCGTGCTGGTGGTCGGTTCGTTCCTGCGCAAGGACCACCCGCTGATGGCCCAGCGCCTGCGCCAGGCCGCCAAGCGCGGCACGCAGATCCTGCTGGTCGACAGCGCCGCCGACGATCCGCTGATGCCGGTCGCCGGGCGCATCACCGTGGCGCCCTCCGAGCTGGCGCGCGCGCTGGCCGAAGTGGCCGTCGCGCTGGCTCAGGCCAAGGAACAGGCCGTGCCGGCCGAGTTCGCCTCGGTCACGCCGGGTGAACAAGCCAAGATCATCGCCGCCAGCCTGGCCTCGGGTTCCAACAGCGCCGTGCTGATGGGCAACCTGGCCGTGGCCAGCGCCCAGGCCTCGACCCTGGCCGCCAATGGCCAGGCCGTGGCCGCGCTGGCCGGCGGCAAGTTCGGCTTCCTGACCTCCGGCGGCAACACCGTCGGCGGTTATCTGGCTGGCGCCGTGCCGGGGCAGGGCGGCAAGAACGCCGCCGCCATGCTGGCCGAGCCGCTGAAGGCCTACGTCGTGCTGCACGCCGAGCCGTTGCTGGACGCCGACAACGGCGGCCAGGCCGTGGCCGCGCTGCGCGGCGCGCAGTTCGCCGTCGCGCTGACCCCGTACCGCTCGGCCGCCGCCGACTGGGCCGATGTCATGCTGCCCGTGTCGCCGTTCACCGAAACCTCGGGCACCTACGTCAACGCCCAGGGCCTGCCGCAAAGCTTCAAGGGTACGGTTGCGCCGTTCGGCCAGACCCGTCCGGGCTGGAAGGTCCTGCGAGTGCTGGGCAACGTCCTGCATCTGGCCGGCTTCGACGACGAGACCTCCGAGTCCGTGCGCGACACCGTGCTGGCCGGCGGCGTGGAAAATCGCCTGTCCAACGCCATCAAGGCCCAGCCGGGCCTGGGCCAGGTCCTGGGCGGCCTGGAGCGCGTGGCCGACGTGCCGATCTATCGCAGCGACGCCATGGTGCGCCGTTCCGAGCCGCTGCAGGCCGCGCCGGCCTCGAAGCAGCCCGCCGCGCGCATGAACGGCCGCACGCTCACCAGCCTCGGCCTGACGGCCGGCGTCAAGGTGCGCGTGACGGGCGGGCAGGGCGCCGTCGAACTCGAAACCGTGCAGGATGATGCCGTGGCCGATCGCGCCCTGCGCATCTCCGCAGCCTTTGAAAGCACCGTGGCCCTGGGTGGCGCATTCGGTCAAATCAGCGTGGAGCGTGCCTGATGGAATGGCTTAATGTTCTCCAGAGCCACGGCCAGGCGTTGCTCGGCCCGACGGTCTGGCTGGTTCTGTGGACGATCATCAAGATCGTCGTGATCGCAGTGCCCATCATCCTGTGCGTCGCGTACCTGACGTACTGGGAACGCAAGATGATCGGCGCCATGCACGTCCGCATGGGACCGAACCGCGTGGGCTTCAAGGGGCTGCTGCAGCCTTTCGCCGACGTGTTCAAGCTGCTGACCAAGGAAGTCGTGGTCCCCAGCGAAGCCAACAAGGTGCTGTTCGTGGTGGCGCCGGTCGTCACCCTGATGCCCGCGCTGGCGGCCTGGGCCGTGGTGCCCTTCGGCCCCGACGTGGTGCTGGCCAACGTCAACGCCGGCCTGCTGTACGTCATGGCCATCACGTCCATCGGCGTGTACGGCGTGATCGTGGCCGGCTGGGCCTCGAACTCCAAGTACGCCTTCCTGGGCGCGCTGCGCGCCTCGGCGCAGATGGTGTCGTACGAACTGGCCATCGGTTTCGTGCTGGTCACCGTGCTGCTGGTGTCGGGCAGCCTGAACATGTCCGAGATCGTGATGGGCCAGACCCGCGGCTGGTTCGCCGACAAGGGCCTGAACTTCCTGTCCTGGAACTGGCTGCCGCTGCTGCCGCTGTTCGTGATCTATGTGATCTCGGCCGTGGCCGAAACCAACCGTCACCCGTTCGACGTGGTCGAAGGCGAATCGGAAATCGTGGCCGGCCACATGGTCGAATACTCGGGCATGGCCTTCGCGCTGTTCTTCCTGGGCGAATACGCCAACATGATCCTGCTGTCCTGCATGGCCTCGATCATGTTCCTGGGCGGCTGGACCGCTCCGATCGAAATTGCCCCGCTGACCTGGGTTCCGGGTTGGATCTGGCTTGGCCTGAAGACGTTCGTGGTGGTCTCGTTGTTCGTCTGGTTCCGCGCGTCGTTCCCGCGTTACCGCTACGACCAGATCATGCGTTTGGGTTGGAAGATCTTCATCCCGCTGACCGGCGTGTGGCTGGTCGTTGTGGCGATCTGGATGCAGACGCCCTGGAATATTTGGCGCTAAGCCGCCAGGCAGAGGCACGATATGGAAGCGATCAAGGATTTCTTCGGCAGCCTGATGCTGACCGAATTGCTCAAGGGCATGCGCCTGACGGGCAAGTATTTCTTCAAGCGCAAGGTCACCTTGCGCTACCCCCAGGAAAAGACGCCGATGTCGGCGCGTTTCCGTGGCCTGCACGCGCTGCGCCGTTATCCCAACGGCGAAGAGCGCTGCATCGCCTGCAAGCTGTGCGAAGCGGTGTGCCCGGCGATGGCCATCACCATCGAATCGGACCAGCGCGAGGACGGCACCCGCCGCACCACGCGCTACGACATCGACCTGACGAAGTGCATTTTCTGCGGCTTCTGTGAGGAAAGCTGCCCCGTGGACTCGATCGTGGAAACGCACATCCACGAATACCACGGTGAAAAGCGCGGCGACCTGTACTTCACCAAAGACATGCTGCTCGCCGTGGGCGACCGCTACGAAGCCGACATCGCCCGCCGCCGGGCCGAAGACGCTCCCTACCGTTGAGCCCAGGGTCCTGATCCATGACTTTTACCACTGTCCTTTTCTACCTGCTGGCCGCCGTGCTGGTGATCGCGGCGTTCCGCGTGATCACCGCGCGCAGCCCGGTCACCGCCGTCATGCACCTGATCCTGGCCTTCGCCAACGCGGCGATGCTGTGGATGCTGCTGGGCGCCGAGTTCCTGGCGCTGCTGCTGGTGCTGGTGTATGTGGGCGCCGTGATGGTGCTCTTCCTCTTCGTGGTCATGATGCTGGACATCCGCATCGACGCCCTGCGCGGCGGCCTGAAGACCTACCTGCCGCTGGGCCTGGTCATCGGCCTGGTCATGGTCGTCGAGATGGCCTTCGTGCTGGGTTCGACCTGGTATGGCGCGGGCCCGCAGGCGCCTGTCGCCGGCGACTACAACAACGCCCGCGCGCTGGGCGAGCTGATGTATACGCAGTACGTCTACGCCATTGAAGTCGGCGCCGCGCTGCTGCTGGTCGGCATGGTCGCCGCCATCGCGCTGACCCTGCGTCGCCGCCGCGACGTCAAGTACAACGACCCCGTCGCCGCCGTCCGGGTGCGCGCCAAGGACCGCTTCCGCCTGGTGAGCATGCCCGCCCAGAGCGAGCGCGCCCTGGCCAAGCAGAACGGCACGCAAGCCGACGCTGCCGCGCCGCAAGGAGAAAAACAATGACGCTGACGCTGGCCCACTACCTGATTCTCGGGGCGATCCTGTTCGCCATCGGCATCTTCGGCATCTTCCTGAACCGCCGCAACCTCATCATCCTGCTGATGTCCATCGAGCTGGTGCTCCTGGCCGTCAACATGAACTTCGTGGCGTTTTCCAGCTGGTTCGGCGACGCCGCCGGCCAGGTGTTCGTGTTCTTCATCCTGACCGTGGCCGCCGCCGAGGCGGCGATCGGCCTGGCCATCCTGGTGCTGCTGTTCCGCAACCTGAACACGATCAACGTTGACGAACTCGATCGCCTGAAGGGCTGACGGGGTATTGGAAGAATATGTCTAGCTCACCCAATCTCTACCTGCTCATCGCGCTGGCGCCGCTGGCCGGGGCAATCCTCGCGGGCCTGTTCGGCACCGGCTTTCTCGGCCGGCCGATCGGACGCCGCGCCTCGCACGTCATCACCATCCTGGGCGTGCTCATCTCCGCCATCGGTTCGGTGGTGGTGCTGGGCGACGTCCTCAACGGCCTGCGCTTCGACGGCGCGGTCTACACCTGGAGCCTGATCGGCCAGACCAAGCTGGAAATCGGCTTCCTGATCGATCCGCTGTCGGCCATGATGATGGTCGTGGTGACCTCGGTCTCGCTGATGGTGCACATCTACACCATCGGCTACATGGCCGACGATCCAGGCTACCAGCGCTTCTTCTCGTACATCTCGCTGTTCACGTTCTCCATGCTGATGCTGGTGATGTCGAACAACATGGTGCAGCTGTTCTTCGGCTGGGAAGCGGTGGGCCTGGTGTCGTACCTGCTGATCGGTTTCTGGTACACCCGTCCCACGGCGATCTTCGCCAACATGAAGGCGTTCCTGATCAACCGCGTCGGCGACTTCGGCTTCGTGCTGGGCATCGGCCTGCTGTTCGCCTACGCCGGCACCATGCACTACGGCGAAGTCTTCGCCCAGGCCGACAAGCTGGCCAAGCTGACGCTGCCCGGCTCGGACTGGATGCTGCTGACCGTGGCCTGCATCTGCCTGTTCATCGGCGCCATGGGCAAGTCGGCCCAGGTTCCGCTGCACGCCTGGCTGCCCGACTCGATGGAAGGCCCGACCCCGATCTCCGCGCTGATCCACGCCGCCACCATGGTGACGGCCGGCATCTTCATGGTCGCGCGCTTCTCGCCGCTGTTCGAGCTGTCCGACGTCGCGCTGTCCTTCATCATCGTGATCGGCGCCATCGGCGCGCTGTTCCTGGGCATCCTGGGCATCATCCAGAACGACATCAAGCGCGTGGTCGCGTACTCCACGCTGTCGCAGCTGGGCTACATGACCGTGGCGCTCGGCGCCTCGGCCTACTCGGTGGCGATCTTCCACCTGATGACCCACGCCTTCTTCAAGGCGCTGCTGTTCCTGGGCGCGGGCTCGGTCATCATCGGCATGCACCACGACCAGGACATCCGCAACATGGGCGGCCTGCGCAAGTACATGCCCATCACCTGGATCACCTTCCTCCTGGGCACGCTGGCCCTGGTCGGCACGCCGTTCTTCTCGGGCTTCTATTCGAAGGAACACATCATCGAAGCGGCAGGCGCCGCCAAGGTGTGGGGCGCTAGCTTCGCGTACTACGCGACGCTGATCGGCGTGTTCGTGACCTCGCTGTACTCGTTCCGCGTGTACTTCCTGGTCTTCCACGGCAAGGAACGCTTCGACACCAGCGGTCACGGTCATGGTCACGGCCACGACGATCATGGCCACGACGACCACGGCCATCATGGCGGCACGCCGCATGAGTCGCCCTGGGTCGTGACCCTGCCGCTGCTGCTGCTGGCGATCCCCTCGGTGCTGATCGGCGCCTGGGTCGTGGATCCCATGCTGTTCGGCAAGTTCTTCGACGGCGTGATCAAGGTCCTGCCGCAGCATCCGGCCATGCACGAGCTGCACGAAGAGTGGCACGGCTGGGTCGCCTTCGGCATGCACGCCTTCCAGACCCTGCCGTTCTGGCTGGTCGTGGCTGGCGCCGTCATCGCCTGGTACTGCTACCTGATCAACCCGAAGGTTCCGGCCGCGATCAAGTCCAGCCTGTCGGGCGTGAACAAGATCCTCGAGAACAAGTACTTCGTGGATTGGATCAACGAGCAGATCATCGCGCGCGGCGCGCGCTGCCTGGGCCGTGGCCTGTGGCAGACCGGTGACCGCGGCCTGATCGACGGCCTGCTGGTCAACGGCAGCGCCCGCGTCGTGGGCTGGGTCTCCGCGATCAGCCGCCACCTGCAGTCCGGCTTCATCTATCACTACGCGTTCGCGATGATCATCGGCATCATGGCGCTGGTGACTTTCTTTGTGCTGATTCCCCAATGATGGCAAGCGAGATGGCATCCAACACTTTCCCCTGGCTCACGCTTGCGATCTTCGTACCGATCGTATTCGGCCTGCTGGTGCTGGCGGTGGGCCGTGACGACCGTCCCGGGCTCACCCGCGGGCTGTCGCTGATCGGTTCGATCGCGGGCTTCCTCGTCACCATTCCGCTGTACACCGGCTTCAACACCAAGACGGCCGCGATGCAGTTCGTCGAGAAGACGTCCTGGATCGAAGCCTTCAACGTCAACTACCACCTGGGCGTGGACGGCATTTCGCTGTGGTTCGTGCTGCTGACGGCCTTCATCACCATCATCGTGGTGCTGGCGGGCTGGGAAGTCATCACCAGCCGCGTGGCGCAGTACATGGCCGCCTTCCTGATCCTGTCGGGCCTGATGGTGGGCGTGTTCGCGGCGCTGGACGGCATGCTGTTCTACGTGTTCTTCGAAGCCACGCTGATCCCGATGTACATCATCGTGGGCGTGTGGGGCGGACCGAACCGGGTCTACGCGGCCTTCAAATTCTTCCTCTACACGCTGATGGGCTCGCTGCTGACGCTGGTGGCCTTCATCTACCTGTGGAACGCCTCGGGCGGCTCGTTCGACATCCTGTCCTGGCACCAGCTCAAGCTCGGCCAGACGCCGCAGATCCTGATCTTCGTGGCGCTGCTGGCGGCCTTCGCCGTCAAGGTGCCGATGTGGCCGGTGCACACCTGGCTGCCGGACGCCCACGTCGAGGCGCCCACGGGCGGCTCCATCGTGCTGGCCGCGATCATGCTGAAGCTGGGCGCCTACGGCTTCCTGCGCTTCTCGCTGCCGATCGCCCCTGACGCCTCGCACAGCCTGGCCGGCCTGATGATCGCGCTGTCGCTGATCGCCGTGATCTACATCGGCCTGGTCGCCATCGTCCAGGACGACATGAAGAAGCTGGTGGCCTATTCGTCGGTGGCCCACATGGGCTTCGTGACGCTGGGCTTCTTCATCTTCAACACGGCCGGCATCGAAGGCGCCATCGTGCAGATGATCTCGCACGGCTTCGTCTCGGGCGCCATGTTCATGTGTATCGGCGTGCTGTATGACCGCATGCACTCGCGCCGCATCGCCGACTACGGCGGCGTGGTCAACGTGATGCCGCGCTTCGCCACGTTCTTCATCCTGTTCTCGATGGCCAACAGCGGCCTGCCGGCCACCAGCGGTTTCGTCGGCGAGTTCATGGTGATCATGGGCGCGGTCGAGCACAACTTCTGGATCGGCCTGCTGGCGGCCACCGCCCTGATCCTGGGCGCTTCGTACTCGTTGTGGATGGTCAAGCGCGTGGTGCTGGGCGACGTCGCCAACGATCACGTGCGCGAGCTGACCGATATCAACCGTCGCGAATTCCTGATTCTTGGCGTGATGGCGATCGCCGTGTTGTACATGGGGATCTATCCCAAGCCCTTTACCGACGTGATGCACGTGTCGGTCGAGGCCCTGCTGCAACACGTTGGCGTCTCGAAACTGTAAGACAAGACAATGATGCAATCCCAAATCGATTTCGCCCTGGCGACACCGGAAATCCTGCTGCTGGTTTTCGGCCTGGCCATCCTGCTCGTCGACGCGGTGAGCAATCACCCCGAGCGCAAGCCGACGTTTTGGCTGACCATGCTGGCGCTGGGCGTGCTGACCGTCGTGTCCGCCATGCAATGGAGCGCCGGCGTCAAGGGCAAGACCTTCAATGGCCTGTACGTCACCGACGAACTGTCGCATCTGCTGAAGATCGCGTCCTATGTGGCCGTGGCTGTCACGCTGGTCTATGGCCGCGTCTACGCCCAGGTCCGCGACATGCTCAAGGGCGGTGAACTCTACGTCCTGACGCTGTTCGCGCTGCTGGGCCAGATGGTCATGATTTCCTCCGGGAACCTGATCTCCATCTACCTCGGCCTGGAACTGATGTCGCTGGCCCTGTACGCGCTGATCGCGCTGCGCCGCGACAACGTCGTCGCCACCGAAGCCGCCATGAAGTACTTCGTGCTGGGCGCGCTGGCCTCGGGCTTCCTGCTGTACGGTATGTCCATGGTCTACGGCGCCACCGGCCATCTGGACCTGGCCGAAGTCGCCAAGGTCGTCGCCGCCGGCAAGGCCGAGAAGATGGCGCTGGTGTTCGGCATCGTGTTCCTGGTGTCGGGCCTGGCGTTCAAGCTGGGCGCCGTGCCGTTCCACATGTGGGTGCCGGACGTGTACCAGGGTTCGCCCACGGCCGTCACGCTGATCCTGGGCGGCGCGCCCAAGCTGGCCGCCTTCGCGATCACGCTGCGCCTGCTGGTCGACGGCCTGCACGGCCTGGCCGCCGACTGGCAGCCGATGCTGATGATCCTGGCGGTGCTGTCGCTGGCCATCGGCAACCTGACCGCCATCGCGCAGACCAACTTCAAGCGCATGCTGGCCTACTCGACCATCTCGCACATGGGCTTCGTGCTGCTGGGCCTGATGTCGGGCACGGTCGCCGGCAAGCCGGACGCGTCGGCTGCCGCCTACGGCGCCTCGCTGTTCTACATGCTGACCTACGTGCTGACCACGCTAGCCAGCTTCGGCATTGTGCTGCTGCTGTCGCGCCAGGGTTTCGAGTGCGAGCACATCGACGACCTGAAGGGCCTGAACCGCCGCAGCCCGTGGCATGCCGCCATCGTGCTGTTGCTGATGTTCTCGCTGGCCGGCATCCCGCCGCTGGTCGGCTTCTATGCCAAGCTGGCCGTGCTGCAGGCGCTGGTGGGCGCGGGCCACGTCACGCTGGCCGTGATCGCCGTGGTGTTCTCGCTGATCGGCGCGTTCTACTACCTGCGCGTGGTCAAGGTCGTGTACTTCGACGAGCCGGCGGCTGACGCCGCCCCGATGGTCGCTTCCGCCGGCCAACGCGCGGTGCTGTCGGTGAACGGCCTGTTGATCCTGGTGCTGGGCATCCTGCCCGGCGGCTTGATGGCGCTGAGCGTCCAGGCCATCCGCAGCTCGTTGAACCTGCTGTAAGCGGACGGACCGGATGAACCAGACCCTGGCGGTATGGCTCCTGATCGCGCTGGCCCTGGTCAGCGCGAACCTGCCTTTCCTGACGGAGCGCGTGTTCGCCGTGCTGCCCTGGAAGCAGGCGGGGCAGGCCGCGGTCAAGCCGTTCTGGCTGCGTCTGATGGAAGTGCTGGTGTTCTACCTGGTCGTGGGCGCGCTGGGTTTCGCCTTCGAGTCCACGCTGGGCAACCGTTTCTCCCAGACCTGGGAGTTCTACGCCATCACGCTGAGCCTGTTCCTGGTGCTGGCCTATCCGGGGTTTGTGTACCGGTATCTGTTCAAGCGGCATCCCAGGCTGCGCAGCCAGTGAATCCCCTTGCCTAGCGGTTCCCGCCGACGAAAGACGCCCTACGGGGCGTTTTTTGTTATGGGCGGTGTGATGGACTGCCCGCCTTCGCGAAGCCGCCTGCGGCAGCCGTGGCGGCATTTCTGATCATTCAATCTTCAGTCAGGAACGGATGGCTCCGAGAGGATGAGCGAGGGTGTGTCATAAGCCTCTATATATGACGAAGAGACGCCGATTCTTGTTGTTTTTTCGTCCTGTGAGCCGGTAAATATTCAATTTTCAGCGAGCGTTCAGCTTTGAAGTTCACAATCGCAACCCATCGAAAAACAAGAATCGTTGTTATTCATATTCTGGAGAAGCCTTGTGAAGCCCGAAGACTCCTTTGCCGTCACGTCGCTCAGCGGCTCGCTGGCGGCAGTGCTGGCGACCCCCGCGCTGTTCCTGACGGCCGGCGTGCACGCGCAGTCGTCGGGCCAGGGCGCGACGCAGCTGGCGCCTGTCCAGGTGCAAGGCGAAGCCTATACGCCCTATGACGCCAAGGAATCGGGTTCCAAGAAATTCACCGCGCCGCTGCTGGACACGCCCAAGTCGGTGCAGGTGATTCCCCAGGAAGTCATCCAGAACCAGGCGGCGTCCTCGCTGACCGATGTGCTGCGCAATTCGCCCGGCATCACCTTCGGCGCGGGCGAGGGCGGCAATCCGCTGGGCGACCGGCCGATCATCCGAGGCTATGACGCCCAGGCCAGCACCTATGTGGACGGCATGCGCGACATCGGCGCGACGTCGCGCGAAGTCTTCAACCTGGAGCAGGTCGAAGTGGTCAAGGGCTCGGACGGCGCCTTCGGCGGCCGTGGCGGCGCCGGCGGCAGCGTCAACCTGATCAGCAAGACGGCCAAGGCGGAAGACTTCACCGCCGCCAGCCTGGGCATCGGCACTGACAGCTACTATCGCGGCACCATAGACAGCAACTGGCAGCTGGGCGAGAAGACGGCGTTCCGCCTGAACGCCATGTACCACGATGCCGATGTGGCCGGCCGCGACATGGTCAACAACAGCCGCTGGGGCGTGGCGCCCACGATTACGTTCGGCCTGAACTCGCCGACCCGCGTGACCCTGAGCTACTACCATATGCAGACGGACGACCTGCCGGACAGCGGCATTCCGTATGCCTATCCGAGCACCAAGGTCAAGCGCGACGGCAGCTACATGGGCGTGAGCCGGACGGGCCCCGCCGATGTCAACCGCAAGAACTTCTACGGCCTGGCCAGCGACTACCGCAAGACCACGTCCGACATGGGCACGATCGGCATCGAGCACGATTTCTCGGATCGCCTGACGCTGCGCAACATGACGCGCTACACCTACTCCACGCAGAAATACGTGTGGACCCAGCCGGACGACAGCCAGGGCAACGTGCTGAACGGCCGCGTCTGGCGTCGCGCCAACACCCGTGACAGCCGCGTCGACAGCCTTGCCAACCAGACCGAGCTGGTGGGCAAGTTCGACACCGGCTCGTTCAAGCACAGCTTCAACGTCGGCCTGGAAGTGTCGAAGGAAGAGGGCAAGAAGGATTCGATCGCCGTGAATCGGGGCACGGGCTCCGGCAAGGACAATGCCTGCAACTTCCTTGGCGCCGCGTCCAAGTACAACTGCACCAGCCTGTACGATCCCGATCCGCATGATCCCTGGGTCAATACCCTGGACGGTGAACGCGTAGGCCAGCCGACTCGTTCGCGCACGATTTCGAAGTCGCTCTACGCCTTCGACACGGTGGAACTGTCGCCGCAGTGGCTCGTGAACGGCGGCCTGCGCCTGGATCGCTACGAGACCAAGTTCACCAACACGCCCGCCAACAACTACACCGTGATCAAGCGCAATGACACGCTGTGGAACTACCAGCTGGGCCTGGTGTACAAGCCGGCGGATAATGGCAGCATCTATGTGTCGTATGCCACCTCGTCCACGCCGTCGAACAGCGACTCGGGCGAAGGCGCGGGCAATGGCCTGGCTCCTGGACGCGGCGGCGCCGGCGCGAATGCGGCCGACATGGCTCCCGAAAAGAACAAGACCTACGAACTCGGCACCAAGTGGGAAGTGCTGGATCGCCGCATGACGCTGACGGCCGCGGTGTTTCGCACCGAGACCACCAACGCGCGCCTGACCCTGCCGGACAACACCTACGCGATGGCCGGCAAGAAGCAGGTCGACGGCTTCGAACTCGGCTTCTCGGGCAGCATTACGCCGGCCTGGCAGGTCTTCGGCGGCTACACCTTCCTGAAGAGCAAGATCAAGGACGACGGCGTCGCCACGGACAAGGGCAACGACTTCCCCAACACGCCGCGCAACGCCTTCAACATCTGGAGCACCTACGCGGTGACGCCGGACTTCACGGTCGGCGGCGGCGCCTACTATGTGGACAAGCAGTACGGCAACACGGCCAACACGGCCTACATCCCGTCGTACTGGCGCTTCGACGCGATGGCCGGCTATCGCTTCAACAAGAACTGGAACATGCAGCTGAACGTGTTCAACCTGTTCGACAAGACGTACTACGACAAGGCTTACGCCGCACACTACGTCAGCGTCGCGCCGGGCCGCTCGGCGATCCTGAGCGTGAACATGCGCTACTGATCCGGGTCTGTCCCGGCAAGCAAAAAGCCAC
Organism: Achromobacter sp. 413638; assembly: GCF_043119405.1. Lineage (NCBI taxonomy): Bacteria > Pseudomonadati > Pseudomonadota > Betaproteobacteria > Burkholderiales > Alcaligenaceae > Achromobacter > Achromobacter sp. 413638. The sequence goes on along the minus strand of NZ_JBICCO010000012.1, from coordinate 33,075 downwards.
CGTAAGGTGGCTTTTTGCTTTGCGGCGTTGGGAACAGGCCGCGAGCGCGGATGGCTGTTTCCGTGCTCAGCTCTCGAACCAGTTCAGCACGCCATCCAGCCCCGACACGTTCAGCGCATAGCGCGTCTGCTCGCGCACCAGCGGCTTGGCGTGATAGGCCACCGGGAAGCCGGCCGCGCCCAGCATCTTCAGATCATTGGCGCCGTCGCCCATGGCGATGGTCTGTTCCTTGGTGGCGTCGTGCTGGCGCGCGAACTCGCGCAGGTAGACGGCCTTGGCGTCGGCGTCCAGGATGTCGCCCAGCACGCGGCCGGTCAGCACGCCATTGTCGATCTCCAGCGTGTTGGCGTGCGCGCTGTCCAGCTTCAGGCGCTCGCGCAGCCGGTCGGTGAAGAAGGTGAAGCCGCCCGACACCAGCAGCACCTTGATGCCGGCGGCCTGCGCGGTGCCGATCAGCCGTTCGGCGCCCGGATTCAGCCGCAGCTTTTCCGCGTAGACCTGTTCCAGCGCCTCGGCCGGCACGCCCTTGAGCAGCGCGACGCGGCGGCGCAGGCTTTCGGAGAAGTCCTTGATCTCGCCGCGCATGGCGGCTTCGGTGATTTCCGACACCTTGTCCTTGACGCCCGCCACGCCGGCGATCTCGTCGATGCACTCGATGTTGATCAGCGTGGAGTCCATGTCCATGGCCAGCACCTTGCAGCTGGACAGTTTCAGGCCGGCGGGCAGGAAGGTGGTATCGATGCCCTTGCTTTCCCCCCAGGCGCGGACCTCGGCGCGGGTGGCGTCGTCGTGCTGCACGTCGAGCAGGCGGGCGGCGGTGGCGCTGATGCGGGCCACGCCCTGGGCCTGGGCCAGCGCGGCCAGCTGCTCCGCCTGGTCGACGGTCAGGGCAGGGGATTGGACGACAAGGTGATGAGTAGTCATAAGTTTGCGAATAAGGATCGATGGCGTCTGCGCGCGGCGTAGCGGCAGCTTACTTCAGCGCGCGCAGCACCGCACGCACGGCGTCGGCGCGCGCCGGGATCTGCTGCGCCTTGATCTCGACGCGCAGCTTGTCCTGGCCCGCCAGCTTGATGTGGCGCTGGCGTTGGACCAGCTCGATGATGCGGGCGGGATCCACCGGCGTCTTGGGGCCGAACTGCAGCAGCGCCTGCGTCTCGCTGGCATCGATCTTGACGATGCCCAGCGGCTGCGCCGCCAGCCGCAGGCGGTGCGTGGTCAGCAGGGTCTGCGCCGCGTCCGGCAGCTTGCCGAAGCGGTCGATCAGCTCTTCCTGGATCTGGATCAGGTCGTCTTCGTCGGCCGCGTGCGCCAGGCGCTTGTAGATGGCAAGGCGCGCGTGCACGTCGGCACAATAGTCCGAGGGCAGCAGGGCGGGCGCATGCAGGTTGACCTCGCAGGCCAGGTTGAAGGGCGCGTCCAGGTCCGGTTCCTCGCCCGCGCGCAGCGCGCGCACGGCCTCGTTGAGCATCTCGTTGTACATGGAGAAGCCCACTTCCTGGATGTTGCCGGACTGCGAATCGCCCAGCACCTCGCCGGTGCCGCGGATCTCCAGGTCGTGCATGGCCAGGTAGAAGCCCGAGCCCAGCTCTTCCATGGCCTGAATCGCTTCCAGGCGCTTCTTGGCATTGCTGGTGATGGCGTCTTCGCCGGGCGTCAACAGATAGGCGTAGGCCTGGTGGTGCGAACGGCCCACGCGGCCACGCAGCTGGTGCAGCTGGGCCAGGCCGAAGCGGTCGGCGCGGTGGATCACGATGGTGTTGGCGCTGGGCACGTCGATGCCGGTCTCGATGATGGTCGTGCACAGCAGCACGTTGTAGCGCTGCTGGTAGAAGCCCTTCATCACCTGCTCCAGCTCGCGCTCGGGCATCTGGCCATGGGCCACGGCGATGCGGGCCTCGGGCACCAGCTCTTCCAGCCGTGCGCGGCGGTTGTGGATGGTCTCGACCTCGTTGTGCAGGAAGTAGCACTGGCCGCCGCGCTTGAGTTCGCGCAAAAGCGCCTCGCGCAGCGTGCTGCCGTCCTCGCGCCGCACGAAGGTCTTGATGGCCAGGCGCTTCTGCGGCGCGGTGGCGATCACGGAGAAATCGCGGATGCCTTCCAGCGACATGCCCAGCGTGCGCGGAATCGGCGTGGCTGTCAGCGTCAGCACGTCGACCTCGGCGCGCAGCGCCTTCAGCGCTTCCTTCTGGCGCACGCCGAAGCGGTGTTCCTCGTCGATGATGACCAGGCCCAGGCGCTTGAACTTCACGTCCTTGGACAGGATCTTGTGGGTGCCGATGACGATGTCCACGCGGCCGTCGTTGATGCCCTCGATGGCCGTGGCGACTTCCTTGGCCGAGCGGAAGCGCGACAGTTCCACCACGCGCACCGGCCAGTCGGCGAAGCGGTCCGCGAAGGTTTGGGCGTGCTGTTCGGCCAGCAGCGTGGTCGGGCACAGCAGGGCGACCTGCTTGCCATTGGCCACGGCCAGGAAGGCGGCGCGCAGCGCGACCTCGGTCTTGCCGAAGCCCACGTCGCCACAGACCAGCCGGTCCATGGGCCGGCCCGAGGTCATGTCGGCGATCACCGCCTGGATGGCTGCGGCCTGGTCGGCGGTTTCCTCGAAGCCGAAGCCCTCGGCGAAGGCTTCGTAGTCGTTCAGCGGCAACTTGAAGGCATAGCCTTCGCGCGCGGCGCGCTGCGCGTACAGGGCCAGCAGCTCGGCGGCGGTGTCGCGCACCTGCCTGGCGGCCTTGCGGCGGGCCTTGTCCCACTGGCCGGAACCCAGCTGGTGCAGCGGCGCGGCCTCGGGATCGGCGCCGCTGTAGCGGGCGATCACGTGCAGTTGCGACACGGGCACGTACAGCGTGCTGCCGTTGGCGTATTCGAGATGCAGGAACTCCATCTCGCCTTCGCCCATGTCCATGTTGACCAGGCCGTGATAGCGGCCGATGCCGTGCTGGGCGTGCACCACGGGATCGCCGGCGCGCAGCTCGGACAGGTCGCGCACCATGGCTTCGACGTTGCTGGCGCGTTCCTGGTCGCGCTTGCCGCGCCGGCCGGTCGTGGCCAGCCCGGGGTACAGATCGTTCTCGGTCAGGAAGGCCAGGCCGGCGCCGGGCAGGCCGAAGCCCGCGGACAGCGGCGCGGCGGCGATGCCGAAGTGCGCGTCCGAGGACAGGAAGGCCTCGATGCTGTCGGGCTGGGCGTCGGGCGTGACGCCGAACTCGTTGAGCATCTGCACCAGCGTCTCGCGGCGGCCGGCGGAATCGGCGCACAGCAGCAGGCGGTTCTGGCGTCCCTGGACCAGCGCGCGCAGCTTGGCGACCGGATCCTCGGCGCGGCGCGCCACGCTGACGTCGGGCGCGGCGCGGAAATCGGGATGCGGCTGGCCGGCGGTGAGCGCCAGGCGGCGGAAATCCTTCAGCTTGCCGTGCAGCGCCTCGGGATCCAGGAACAGCGCCGACGGCGGCAGCACCGGGCGCTCGCGGTCGCTCTTGAGAAAGCCGTACCGGCTGGCCGTATCCTGGCCGAAGCGCTGCATGGCGTCGTCGATGTCGCCCACGGTGACGGTGACCGTGTCATCGGCCAGATAGTCGAACAGCGTCGCGGTCTCGTCGAAGAACAGCGGCAGGTAGTATTCGACGCCGGCGAAGGGAATGCCGTTGCCGATGTCCTTGTAGGGCAGGGCGCGCGAGGGATCGCCTTCGAACACCTCGCGAAAGCGCGCGCGGAAACGGTTGCGGGCGTCCTCGTCCATGGGGAACTCGCGGCCCGGCAGCAGGCGCACCTCGCCCACCGGATACAGGCTGCGCTGGGTATCGACGTCGAAGCTGCGGATGGTCTCGATCTCGTCGTCGAACAGGTCCAGCCGGTAGGGCAGGACCGAGCCCATCGGGAACAGGTCGATCAGCCCGCCGCGCAGACAGAACTCGCCGGGCGCGGTGACCTGGGTGACGTGGTTGTAGTTCGCCAGCGTCAGCTGCGCGCGCAGCGCGGCCTCGTCCAGCCGGTCCTTCTGCTTGAACGAGAAGGTGTAGGCGGCCAGGAAGGAAGGCGGCGCGAGCCGGTACAGGGCGGTGGTGACCGGCACCGTCAGCACGTCCACGGATTTCGTCATCAGCGCGTGCAGCGTGTGCAGGCGCTCGGAGATCAGGTCCTGGTGCGGCGAGAAGGCGTCATACGGCAGCGTCTCCCAGTCGGGCAGCTGGCGCACCGACAGGTTGGGCGCGAACAGCTGGATTTCCTCCGCCAGACGCTGCGCCTCCAGCGGCTCGGCCGTCAGGATGACCAGCGGGCCACCGGCCTGGCGCGCCAGGTCGGCCAGCAGCCAGGCGTCGCCCGAGCCGGGCGGGCGCGGCTGCGCATAGCGTGCGCCGGTCTTCAGTGCGGATAGCGTAGTGGCGGTCGCGGGCACGGGCGGCGCCGCCGTGGCGGAGGTAGGGGAGGCGGGCATCTGGCTGGAAGCGGACATCAGGCGGAAGATTATAAAATCTTCGCACCATGTCTGACTCAATCATCGCCATCGTGCCCGCCGCGGGCGTCGGCGCCCGCGCCAGCCGGCCCGGGCAGGACGCCGTGCCCAAGCAATACCGGCCGCTGGGCGGCCAGCCCATGCTGCGGCTGGCGGTCAGCGCCCTGCTCGCCGACGCGCGCATCGCCCAGGTGCGCGTGGCGGTGACGCCCGGCGACGGCTGGGTCGACGACGCGCTGACGGGGCTGCCGCGCACCGTGTGGCGCGCCTGCGGCGGCGCCACGCGCGCTGATACCGTGGCCGGCGCGCTGGCCGACAGCGGCGCGGCCGACGATGCCTGGGTGTTGGTGCATGACGCGGCACGGCCTGGTCTGCCGGCCGAGGCGCTGGCGCGACTGATCGATGCCTGCCTGGAAGATCCGGTGGGCGGCCTGCTGGCCCTGCCGGTGGCGGACACGGTCAAGGGCGGCCACGAGCGCGTCGAGCGCACGCTGGACCGCAACGGCCTGTGGCTGGCCCAGACGCCGCAGATGTTCCGCGCCGGCGCGCTGCGCGACGCCCTGACGGCGGCGGCGGTGGCGGGCATGGCGGTGACCGACGAGGCGTCGGCCATCGAGGCCGCGGGCTATGCGCCCAGGCTGGTGCCGGGTTCCCTGCGCAATTTCAAGGTGACCTGGCCGGACGATTTCGAACTGATGGAAAAATGGTTATGAGCATTCCTTTCCGCGTCGGCCAGGGCTTCGACGTGCATGCACTGGTCGAAGGCAGGCCCCTCATCATCGGCGGCGTGACGATCCCGCACACGCACGGCCTGCTGGGGCATTCCGACGCCGACGTGCTGCTGCACGCCGTGACCGATGCGCTGCTGGGCGCGGCCGGGCTGGGCGACATCGGCCGGCACTTCCCGGACACCGATCCGGCTTTCAAGGGCGCCGACAGCCGCAAGCTGCTGCGCGAGGCCATGGCGCGCGTGCGCCAGGCCGGCTGGACGCCGGTGAACATCGACGCCACCGTGCACGCGCAGGCGCCGAAGATCGGCCCGCACGCCGCGGCCATGGTGGCGAACATCGCGGCCGATACGGGCCTGGCCGTTACCGAGGTCAACATCAAGGCCAAGACCAACGAGGGCCTGGGCTATCTGGGCCGCAAGGAAGGCATCGCGGCGACGGTCGTGGCGCTGCTGGCGCGCGCGGATTCCCCGGCATAGCGGCACACGCGACAAGCGACATTCGCAACGGTTCCCGCGCTTCGTTGGTTTTGATACATCTTTAACAAATGAATAAGCGGGTCGCATCAATCTGGAATATTCTGCGCTACTCAAATTTGACTACTTAGAGACTCCGGATGCGTCTACGCGGCATCGCTCTGCTTTCCATCGTGGGCGCTTTCAGCACGCCCGCCCTTGCCCAATACCAGCAGCAGCTCGGCCCGTTGGCCGGCGCGGTCCAGCAGCAGATGCTGCAAGGCTGGACCGCTGGCGTGGAGGATGGTTGGTTCACGCTGCGCAACACTTCGACGCCGGGCAGCGAACAGACGCTGTACATGAACGTCGGGCCGGCGCCGGAGTCTGGCCGAGTGACCGACGTGAATGTGGTGGTCAAGTCGCCGAATCCCAAGGCTTCGATCGGCGTGGTGCTGAACAACCGCGCCAACAAGAGCCTGTGCCTGCTTGAACTGACGGCCGACAAGAACACGCTCCTGTTCTGCCTGCAGGGCGACAAGCGCCGCGACATCGCCTCTGTGCCGAATGTGGCCAAGCTGGATGGCTCCGACCGCATCCGCGTGGTTGAATTGCCCGGCGCGGCGCGCTTCATCGTCAACGGCCAGAAGATCGGCGACGTCAGGGATGAACCGGCGACCGGTTCTCAGATCGGCATCATGGCCTATGACGTCGGTACCTTCGGCATTGCCGACTTCGCCGTCACGGCGGGCGAGGCCGATGCCAAGCCGGCGCCGGCCGCGGGCGGCCTGCCCGCGCGCGGTGGTGGCGGTGGGAGCGGCGGCAGCGGCGGTGGCGGCGCGGCGGGCAACCCGCCCAGGCAGCAAGGCGGCGCCGATTCGCCCTTGCGGGGCGAGGGCCCGTATCCGCGCTTCGGCGGCGACAACATGCGCATCGTGTCGGTGTACGTCGGCATCATGCGCAGCATCTTCCTGCACGAGTTCGGCCACGCGCTGATCGGCGAACTGGAGCTGCCCTCGACCGGCGCCGAAGAGGACGCGGTCGACATCTATGCTGCGCTGAAGATCGTCGAGCCGACCATGTACCCGTCGGACAATCAGGAAGTGAACACCATGGTCAAGGAGGGCGCGATCTACGCCGCCTTGCAGTGGTACTACAGCGGCAAGCTGGCCGAGAACCGCGGCGCATCGTCCGGTTCGGCCTGGCAGGATGAGCACACGGGCGACCTGAAGCGCTTTCGCAACATGCTGTGCATCATGTACGGCGGCAACCCCGGCGTGTTCGAGTCCGTGACCAAGAGCGTCGGCCTGGAGGATCGCACCAAGGCGCGTTGCGCGGACGAGTTCAACAAGCAGAACCGCGCCTGGCACAAGATCCTGGCGCCGCATACCCGCGTGGGCACCTGGTCGCCCGAGGGCCTGCAGCCGGCCAACGCGCCCGGCGCGCCCGTGAACGTGGTGTTCGAGCCGTCGCGTCGCAAGATCGGCAACCTGTTCGCCGAGGCGCTGTCCCAGCCGATCGGCGACAACATCAAGTCGCTGGGTCAGACCTATGTGCTGCCGCGGCCGGTGAATGTGGTCTTCAAGGACTGTGGCAAGCTGAACGCCTGGTACAGCCCGCGCGAAGGCTCGATCACGATGTGCTACGAGCTGATCGAGAACATCGCGGTGATGATTTCCGACATCGAGATGGGCACCGTCAACGGCGAGGTCGTGCCCAACAAGGGCGGCTCGGCGCCGGGCGCGCCGCAGCGGCAGCCGGGGCAGGGGCAGGGGCAGGGGCAGGGGCAGGGGCAGGGCCAAGGCCAAGGTCAAGGCCAAGGCCAGGTTCAGGGCCAGCCGCCGGGTTCCATCGATGAACTCAAGGACATGGGCGTGCCGCCCACGACCATGCTGTTCACGGCGCCCTACAAGGGACCGACGCCCAACAAGATCTACCGCGCGCAGATCATCACCACCGGGGATCTGGTGTCGCTCTTGAAGAAGGACAAGAACCTCATCCTCGTCGACACCAGCGGCTTGAAGGACACCTTGCCCATCGGCTATTCGCTGCCCGACGCCGGTTCGGACGGCAGCGTGACGGACGGCCTGCAAGCCGATCTGGATGCCTGGCTGATGAAGAAGACCGGCGGCAAGCGCGACCAGCCCATCGTGTTCCTGGGCGCGGGCATGAATGACCGCTCGTCCTACAACGCGGCGCTGCGCGCCGGCACGCTGGGCTGGACCGCCTACTGGTATCGCGGCGGCGTCGAGACCTGGGTGGCCTACGGCCTGCCGACCACCTCGACCATGCCGCCCAAGAACCAGTGATCCGTCGACGGCGCCGTGCAGCATCGGCGCACGCGCAACAAAAAACCCGCCAGCACAATGCAGGCGGGTTTTTTCTTGGCGGCAGCCCGGGCGCCGGCCAGCGCATGCCGGCGGGCGCTACGGCTTACTTGCCCTGAGCGGTCAGCGCCAGCGCGGCGGCGTTCACCACGGCGGCGATGCGGCCGGCGTCGCGCAGCTGCTCGGTCGACAGGCCGTCGTTCTTCAGGTTCTCGTAGTGCGATTGCACGCAGAAATGGCACTTGCCGATGATCGAGGCCACCAGCGCGAACAGCTCGAAGCGTTTTTTCTCCACGCCGCCGTGCGTGGCGTAGGCGTTCATGCGCAGTTGGGCCGGCAGGCTCTTGAGCTGGGCGTCGCCGCTCATTTCCACGTAGGGATACCAGGTGTTGTTCATGCCCATCAGAGCGGAAGCGGTCAGCGCCGCGTTGGCGTCGGTCTCGGACAGGCCGCTCTTGAAGGCTTCGACCAGCAGCGGGCTGCGCGCGGCATAGGCGGCCGACAGGGCGGCGCCCACGGCGTCTTCGGCCGGCAGGGTCGAACGGGCGATCACGGCGTCCAGATTCAGGCGGATGTCCTTGGCCCAATCCGGCAACTGTTCTTTGATGGTGGAGAGGAATTCCATAGTTTTTACCTATAATCTAGCGCAGTTAAAGCCCGGCAGGAGCTTGCGCGAGCAAACCCCTGACCGGGCTGGAAATTACAGCGTGGCGCCGCCAACCGTACGGTTGCACGGGCACAGCTCGTCGGTTTGCAGACCGTCGAGCAGACGCAGAACTTCTTCCGGGTTACGGCCGACGTTCAGGTTGTTCACCGAAACGTGCTGGATCGTGTTGTCCGGGTCGACGATGAAGGTGGCGCGCAGGGCAACGCCAGCACCCTTTTCACGCACGCCCAGCTGGTCGATCAGGGCGCCGGTGGTGTCGCCGAACTGGTAGTGACCCAGCTTGTTCAGGTCCGGGTGCTCACGGCGCCAGGCCAGCTTGACGAATTCGTTGTCGCTCGAACCGCCCAGCAGGACGGCGTCGCGGTCTTCGAAATCCTTGGCCAGCTTGTTGAAGCCGACGATTTCGGTCGGGCACACGAACGTGAAGTCCTTCGGGTAGAAGTAAATCACCTTCCACTTGCCGGGGAAGGAGCTTTCGGTGATGTCTTCGAACGCGGACACGCCGTTTTCTTCATGCTGGTTGAAGCCGGGCTTGACGCCGGTAACCTTGAAGGGCTCGAGTTTGTCGCCAACAGTTTTCATGTTTACTCCTGGTGTTGTCGGTGGAATGAAGCCTGTGCCTCAAACCATGAATTCTACGCTATTGATTTTCACTGTCTAATTGATAATTCCTAAATTTGGCTTTGGGCAGCTCTATCCGCGCGGTCAAACCGCCCCCCTCGCGGGGGAGCATGCGCAGGGATCCACCCACATGCTTGAGCAGCCGCTCGACAATGGCCAAACCCAGGCCGGCGCCGCTGACGCCGGTGCGCGCCGCTTCGCCGCGCGAGAAGGGACGCAGCAGGCGCTCCACGTCCTCGGGCGCGATGCCCGGTCCGCGGTCGCATACCTCGATGGCGATGATGCCGCCCTCAGCTTGCAGTGTCATGACCAGATGCGCCATGCCGTCTTCTGAACGGCCGTAGCGACGGGCGTTCTCGATCAGGTTGCTGACGATGCGCTTGAGGTCCAGCGCGGTGATGCGCGCGCGCAGGCCGGGTTCCAGCGAGGCATCCAGTTCGCCGCCCAGCGAGGCGGTATGGCTGCGCTCGCGCTCGTAGAGTTCGGCCAGCACGGCGGAAATGTCCGTCGCCAGTTGGGGCAGGGTGCCCGCCGGGCGGGCGTATTCCATGAGCTGGCCGATGCTGTGGTCGATCTGGCCCAGGTCTTCGTCGATGGCCTGGCGCGCGTCTTCCGACACGCCGCTCAGCTCGATCTCCAGGCGCATGCGCGCCAGCGGAGTGCGCAGGTCATGGGAAATCCCCGCCAGCATCAGCTCTCGGTCGGCCTCGGCTTGGCGCAGGTCCTTGGCCATGCGGTTGAACGAGGCGTTCAGGTCGCGGATCTCGAGCGGCCCCTGCTCGGGCAGCGGCGCGGGCGTCTCGCCGCGCGACAGCACCTGGGCGGCGCGCGCCAGCCGCGACAGCGGCCGGTTCACGAAGCCCACGCTGACGGCCGCGCCCACCAGCGACAGCAGCAATGCGGTCGCGCCCCAGCCCAGCCATTCGATGCCGCCGGTCAGCCCGATCTGCTCGCGCTCGAACACCAGCCAGTACAGCTCTTTCTCGATCTGGAAGCTGACCCAGAAGCCCGGCACCTGGTTCACGCCCCAGGCGATCTGGGTCTCGGGACCGAAGCGCGTGCGGATGTGCTGCGCCACGCGTTGCCAGTAGTCGTCGTCGGGCAGGGCTTCGGCGTAGTCGGTGACCTCGCGCGGATAGACCTGGATGCCTTCATTGGTGGCCAGGTCGAGCAGGAGCTTGCTGCGTTCGCCGTCGTGGGAGTAGATCAGCGCGGTGCGCGTGATGTTGACGGCCGTGATCACCCGCTGCGCCATCTGGTTGGCGCGCGGGCCCAGCTCCATGCTGAAGAAGACTTGTAGCCACGCACCCAGGCTGACGAGCATCAGCGCGGCGAGCAACAGGAACGTGCGGCCGAATAGTCCCAGCCGCAGACGCGAGGTCAGGTTCCTGAAGGTTTTGCGCAAGCGGGGCACGAGGCTGCGCTCCTGCCCGGGGCGGGCTTGTCGATCAACTGCCACCGTCCGGAACGAACACGTATCCCAGGCCCCAGACGGTCTGGATGAATACGGGCTTGGACGGGTTCGGCTCGATCAGCTTGCGCAGGCGGGAAATCTGCACGTCCAGGCTGCGGTCGAAGGCTTCGTACTCGCGGCCGCGGGCCAGTTCCATCAGCTTGTCGCGCGACAGCGGAATCTTGGGATGGCGCGCGAACACCTTCAGCACGGAGAATTCGCCCGTGGTGATGGGCACCTGTTCCCCGTTGCGCGTCAGCGTGCGGGTGGACAGGTTCAGCACGTAGGGGCCGAAAGCGATGGATTCGTTTTCCTGGCTGGGGGCGCCGGGATGCTCCTCGGTGCCGCGGCGGCGCAGGATCGCGTTGATCCGGGCCAGCAGCTCGCGAGGATTGAACGGCTTGGACAGGTAGTCGTCCGCGCCCATCTCCAGGCCGACGATGCGGTCGATTTCTTCCGCCTTGGCCGTCAGCATGATGATGGGCGTGTTGTCATGGCCACCGCGCAGCCGGCGGCAGATGGACAGGCCATCTTCGCCGGGCAGCATCAGATCCAGCACGAGCAGGTCGAAATGCTCGCGTTGCCAGAGTTTGCCCATCTCTTTGGCGTCTTCGGCGACGAAGACGTTGAATCCCTGCTCGGACAAGTACCGGCGCAGCAGATCGCGCAAGCGCGGATCGTCGTCGACGACGAGGATTTTGCGGGTGGGGGTGGTGTTTTGAGTGTTCATGGCCGGAAATGTAACAGTGACAAGAACCAGCGGCTAGAGGGCGTTCACAAGATATTACACATTGCGAGCCCTGGTTGAAATCCCCCTTCTCGACGGGTCAAAGCCGTCTAATTTCGTACAATCTGCACCTATGGAACTAAACCTGCTGGCTCTGGAAACCTCGTCGTCGCGCTGCGGCGTCGCCCTGTTGCGCGCGGCCGACGGCCGGCTGGACGTCACCGTCCGTGAGCACGAAGGATCCCAGGAGCACGCCGAGCGGCTGCTGCCCATGGCCGGCGAACTGCTGGCCGAGGCGGGACTGGCCCCGGGCGCGCTGCACGCCGTGGCGTTCGGCCAGGGGCCGGGCGGGTTCACCGGCTTGCGGGTGGCCTGCGGCGTGGCCCAGGGCATGGCCCTGGGACTGGATATCCCGGTGCTGCCGGTGGTTTCGCATTTGGCGGTGGCCGCGCAGACCGGAGCCGCGCCGGGCCAGGCCGTGCTGGTGGCGCTGGACGCCCGCATGAATGAAGTCTATCTGGCCGTCTACCGGCGGGCAGGAACGGAAGGCGACGAGCCGGCTTCCTGGGAGACGCTCCAGGAGCCCATGCTGATCGCCGCCGCCGAAGTTGTGCCCTGGGCGCAACATCATCAGTCTGGCTGGCGCCTGGGCGCGCCGCTGTTGATCGCGGGTGATGCCTGGGACGCCTATGCGGCCGACATGGCGCTGCCGCCTGTTTGGCGGCGGGTCGACGCCCTGCGTCCGGAAGCCGCCAGCGTGGCCAGGCTGGCGCGGCAGGACTGGCTGCGCGGGCAGTCGGTGCCGGCCGAGCTGGCCGCGCCGCTCTATGTAAGAGACAAGGTCGCCTTCACCACCGCCGAGCGCATGCGCGGCGAAGGCGGCAACCCCAAGGCGCGCCGGGCCATCCCGGCGACGCCGCAACCGCTGACCGACGCCGATCTGGACGAGGTGGTCGCGCTGGAAGCCAATGTGCAGTCCTTCCCCTGGACCCGTGGCAATTTCTCCGATGCGCTGGCGGCCGGCTATGGCGCCTGGACCTTGCGCCAGGAAGGCAGGCTGGCGGGTTTCTGTATCCTCATGTTCGCGCCGGATGTCGCCCATCTGCTGGTGATCGCCGTGGCCAGGGACCTGCATCGGCAGGGGCTGGGCGGTGAGCTGATGCACTGGTGCGAGCAGCGCGCACGCGAGCGCGGCCTGGAGGGCGTGCTGCTGGAAGTGCGGCCATCCAACGCCTCGGCCATCGCGTTCTATAAGAAACACGGCTATCTACAGATCGGCGTGCGCCGTGGCTATTACCCGGCGGACAAGGGCGGACGCGAGGACGCCCTGGTCATGCAAAAGCGTTTCGACGCGAACGGAGCCTGAGCATGAATGCCGTCCGGTCGCCGGAAGACATCATGCCCGCCATCCCGCCGGCCGGCGCCGCCGCGCCGCGCGTGAACCCGTTGCAGCGCTTCTGGTTGCGCGAGATCGGCATGGAGAAGTTGTGGCTCAAGCCCGCGCCTGCCGCTCGCCAGGTTGATGCACAAGTTGTTGATTTGAAAAAGGAAGCGTCCGTCCGTCCGGCTCGGGTCGAACGTTCGGACCCGGCCTCGCCGGTCGCGCTGCCCGTTGCAGCGGCGCCGCAGGCGCAGGCCGCGCCCGGGCCGGACGCGCCTGCGCGCGTCGCCCCGGCCGTGCGCAGCGGTCCGCCGCCCAAGCCGGTCGCCAGGCAGGAGCCGGAAGTCGCCGAGGCTCCGGTCATTCCCGTGGCCGAGCGCGTGCGCAACGCCACCCTGGACGAACTGCGCGAGCAGGTCGTGTCCTGCACCGCCTGCGGCCTGTGCCAGGGACGCCGCCACGCGGTCTTCGGCCATGGCGGCCAACCGGCGCGCTGGCTGGTGGTGGGCGAGGCGCCGGGCGAACAGGAAGACCGCCAGGGCCAGCCCTTCGTCGGCCGTTCGGGCCAGCTGCTCGACGCCATGCTGTCGGCCGTGGGCATGAGCCGCGAGCGCGACGTGTTCATCGCCAACGTGATCAAGTGCCGCCCGCCCGGCAACCGCAATCCCAAGCCCGAGGAAATCGCCGCCTGCAGCCCCTACCTGATGCGCCAGATCGAGCTGCTCAAGCCCGAGCGCATCCTGGTGCTGGGCCGCTTCGCCGCCCAGACGCTGCTGGGCACCGAGGCCACCATCGGCAGCCTGCGCGGCCGCGTGCACCAGCTCAAGACCGACGCCGGCCCGCAAATCCCCGTGATCGTCAGCTACCACCCCGCCTACCTGCTGCGCAGCCCGGTGGAAAAGTCCCGCGCCTGGCAAGACCTGCAGCTGGCCGCCAGCCTGAACTGACGCGCGCATCCGCGCGCCGTCTGATTTCTGCGATTGAGTCTGAGCGCACGGCGCGCCGCCATCATGCGCGCCCAATGGGCGCTGCCGCGCTGAAGCGCCAGAGCTGGCCAGGACGCTTGACAGGGGCCGCCCGAGAGACTCGCACGGCCATCCGACAGTGCCGCCCCAATCGAGGCCGCGCGGAGCCGGCTTTGCCGGTCCGCAGAGGCGCCCTTGAGGGGGAAGCGCGTAGCGCTTCTAGGGTGGGATTATCCTTCCGGTCCGCAGCGGCGCCCCCTTGAGGGGGAAGCGCCAAAGGCGCTTCGGGGGTGGGTTACTCCCCCAGGGCCCGGCCGTGACCTTCCTGGCCGATCTGTTCCTGCAACTCCGGATTGGCCTGCAGGTTGCGCTTGCACCAGCGCATGAAGACCACCATCAGCACGGCGACCACGGTGCCGAACATCACGATGATGATGTTGATCGGCAGTTGCAGCCACAGCAGCAGCGTGTACATGGCGACCATGAGCAGGATGTTGAGCTGCTCGTTGAAGTTCTGCACGGCGATGGAATGGCCGGCGGACAGCAGCACGTGGCCGCGGTGCTGCAGCAGGGCGTTCATGGGCACGACGAAGAAGCCGGCCAGGCCGCCGGTGACCAGCAGCAGCAGGTAGACGCTCCAGGGGGCATAGACCAGCGGCATCAGCAGCACCACCAGGCCCATGGCCGCGCCCACCGGCAGCACCGACAGCGCGCGGCGCAGCGGAATGCGGCCGGCCAGGATCGAGCCCACCACGGTGCCCAGCGCCGCCACGCCCATCAGGATGGAGGCCTTGTCCAGCTGGTAGCCCAGGTGGCTGCGGCCCCATTCGATGACGATCAGCTGCAGCGTGGCGCCGGCGCCCCAGAACAGGGTCGTGACGGCCAGCGAGATCTGGCCCAGCTTGTCGCGCCACAGCACGCAGACATAGCCCCAGAAGGTGCCCATGAGCCTGATCGGGTTCTTCTGCTGCGGCGGGTAGCGCACGTGCGTCTGCGGAATCATCAGGTTGCACAGGGCCGCCAGCAGGTAGACGAAGGCGATCACCAGGATGGCCGCCTCGGCTGGCGAATGCACCAGCTTGCCGATGAAGGAATGGTGCAGCAAGGCGTTGGACACGTGCGACGAGATCAGCAGGCCGCCCAGCACGGTGCCCAGGATGATGGACAACACCGTCAGGCCCTCGATCCAGCTGTTGCCCTTGACCAGCATGGACGGCGGCAGCATTTCGGTGACGATGCCGTACTTGGCCGGCGAGTAGGCGGCGGCGCCGATGCCGACCACGCCATAGGCCGCGCACACCAGATACGTCTGGTATTCCGGGGCGATGCCCAGGCTGGCGTACGAGAACATCAGCAGACAGCCGGCGACCTTCAGGGCATTGGTGCTGAACATCACCCGGCCCTTGGGGAAGGAGTCCGCGAAGGCGCCGACGAAGGCGGCCAGCACCACGTAGGCCAGGGCGAAGGTCCATTTCATCATGGGCGCCAGCCAGTCAGGCCCGTGCAGTTCCTGTATCAGGGCGATCGCCGCGATGAACAGCGCGTTGTCCGCCAATGACGAGAAGGCCTGCGCGGCCATGACCAGATAGAAACCACGTTTCAAGAATGTCCCCGATGCCTGGCCCGAGCCGGCCAGCCTGCTGGTTGAATAGTGTGCCGTTCCAAAAAGTGTCAGGGAGTATAGCCGGTGGCACAGTCCTGCCCGGCTCGGCGTTTGCCCGTGGTTTGACCGGATCGGGATGGCGCGCGCGTCACGCCTCTTGACGCTTGTTCTCGTTCGGGGACAGACCGCCTGCGGTATCATACGGGCCATATGCGCGCCGGCCCTCCTGGGCCGGTTTGCAATCTGCGCGGCAGGTCCCGGTCTGTTAACGCCTTTCGTTCAACCCACCACCCGGTCCGTCATCGTACTGTGCGTCTTACTCAGCTAAAACTCGCCGGCTTCAAGTCCTTCGTCGATCCCACCGTGATCCCCGTGCCCAGCCAACTGGTGGGCGTGGTGGGCCCCAACGGTTGCGGCAAGTCGAACATCATCGACGCCGTGCGCTGGGTGCTGGGCGAGGCCAAGGCCTCGGAACTGCGTGGCGAGTCCATGCAGGACGTCATTTTCAACGGCTCGGGCAATCGTAAGCCGGCCGCGCGCGCGTCCGTGGAAATGGTGTTCGACAACAGCGAAGGGCGCGCCGCCGGCCAGTGGAGCACCTACGCCGAGATCGCGGTGCGCCGGGTGCTGACCCGCGACGGCACCAGCAGCTATTTCGTCAACAACCAGCAGGTCCGCCGCCGCGACATCCACGACATCTTCCTGGGCACCGGCCTGGGCGCTCGCGGCTACGCCATCATCGGCCAGGGCATGATCAACCGCCTGATCGAGGCGCGCCCCGAAGAACTGCGGGTGTTCCTGGAAGAGGCTGCCGGCGTGTCTCGCTATAAAGAGCGCCGCCGCGAAACCGAAAACCGCCTGTCCGACACGCGCGAGAACCTGACCCGGGTCGAGGATATCCTGCGCGAGCTGAACAGCCAGCTCGAAAAGCTGGAGGCGCAGGCCGAAGTCGCCACGCGCTACCGCGAGCTGCAGGCCGACGGCGAAAAAAAGCAGCATTCGCTGTGGTTCCTGAAGGAAACCGGCGCGCGCGAAGAACGCGCCCGCAAGGCCCAGGAAATGCTGCAGGCGCAGAACGAGCTGGAAGCCGCCATCGCCGGCCTGCGCGCCGGCGAGGCCGAGCTGGAATCGCGCCGCCAGGCGCACTATGCCGCCAGCGACGCGGTCCACTCCGCCCAGGGCCAGCTCTACGAAGCCAACGCCCAGGTCAGCCGCCTGGAGGCCGAGATCCGCCACGTGGTGGATTCGCGCAACCGCCTGCAGGCGCGCCGCGAGCAATTGCAGCAGCAGATCGCCGAGTGGAACACCCAGCGCGAGCACTGCACCGAACAGATCGCCCAGGCCGAGGATGACCTGGCCACCGGCGCTGCCCGCACCGAAGAGGCGCGCGCCGCCGCCGAGGACGCCCAGGCGTCGCTGCCCGACGTCGAGCAGCGCGTGCGCGAAGCCGCCGGCGGCCGAGACGAGATGCGCGCCGCGCTGGCGCGCGTCGAGCAGAACCTGGCCCTGGTGGCGCAGTCGCAGCGCGACGCCGACCGCCAGATGCAGGCGCTGGAACAGCGCCGTGAGCGCTTGCAGCAGGAATTGCGCGAGCTGCATAGTCCGGATCCGGCGCGCCTGGAACAGCTGGCCGGCGACCGCGCGGCAGGCGAGGACCAGCTCGAGGAAGCCCAGGGCCAGCTGGCCGAGCTGGAAGCCCGCGTGCCCGAGGCCGACGCCGAGCGCAGCCGCGCCCAGGGCGACGCGCAGACCGAAGTGCAGAGCCTGGCGCGCCTGGAGGCTCGCCTGTCCGCCCTGGTCAAGCTGCAGGAAGACGTGCAGAAGCAGGGCGCGCTGGAACCCTGGCTGGCCAAGCACGAGCTGGCCGGCTTGCAGCGCCTGTGGCAGAAGCTGCACGTCGAACCGGGCTGGGAAACCGCGCTGGAATCGGCCATGCGCGAACGCATGGCCTCGATGGAAGTGCGCAGCCTGGACTGGGCCCGCGCCTTCGCCGAAGACGCGCCGCCCGCGCGCCTGGCCTTCTATCAATTGCCGGTCGCGGCCCCCGCGCCGGCAGCGCCCGCCGGGCTGACGCCGCTGGCCAGCCTGCTGCGCATCACCGATCCCGACCTGCGCACGCTGCTCAACGAGTGGCTGGCAGGGGTCTATACCGCGCCCGATCTGGCCCAGGCGCTGACCATGCGCGCCACGCTGCCGGCCGGCGCCGCCTGCGTGGTCAAGGCCGGCCATCTGGTCGACGCGCACAGCGTGCGCTTCTACGCGCCCGACTCCGAACAGGCCGGCCTGCTGGCCCGCCAGCAGGAGATCGAGAACCTGCAGCGCGAAATCAAGGCGCAGCAGCTGATCGCCGACCAGGCCCGCGCCGCCGTGGCCCGCGCCGAGGTCGCCTGGCAGCAGGTGTCCCAATCGATCGCGCCGGCGCGCCAGCGCGTGGCCGAAGTCACGCGCCGCGTGCACGACATCCAGCTCGAGCATTCGCGCCTGCAGCAGCAGGCCGAGCAGTCCGGCGAGCGCGCCTCGCGCCTGCGCCAGGACCTGGAGGAAATCGCGGCCAACGAGGAAGACCTGCGCGCCACGCGCGAGGAAGCCGAGGCCCGCTTCGAAGCGCTGGACGAAGAACTGGCCGAGCATCAGTCGCGTTTCGCCGACGCCGAGATCGAAGGCGAGACCCTGGCCGCCCAGGCCGAGGCCGCTCGCGCCCGGCTGCGCGAACTGGAGCGCGCCGCGCAGGAGGCGGAATTCGCCGAGCGCGGCATCCAGGTCCGCATCACCGACCTGCAGCGCAACCGCCAGCTGGCCGCCGATCAAAGCCAGCGCGCCAATGTCGAACTCGAACAGCTCCAGGCCGACCTGGCCGAGCTGGACGCCTCGGCCTCGCAGGCCGGCCTGCAGGACGCGCTGGAACTGCGCGCCGAGCGCGAGGACGCGCTGTCGCGCGCGCGCCAGGAAATGGACAATCTGGCGGCCCTGCTGCGCGGGGCCGACGAGGATCGCCTGACGCAGGAACGCCTGCTGGAGCCGCGCCGCGCCCGCATCACCGAACTGCAGCTGCAGGAGCAGGCCGCCCGCCTGGCCGAGGAACAATTCACCGAGCAGCTCAACGCCCGCGAGGTCGACCGCGAGGCGCTGGCCCAGGAGCTGGCCAACCAGCCCGACGAATGGCGCCGCGCCAGCTGGCTGCAATCGGAAGTCTCGCGCATCTCGCGCCAGATCGAGTCGCTGGGCTCGGTCAACCTGGCCGCGCTGGACGAGCTGAACGCCTCGCGCGAACGCAAGGGCTTCCTCGATTCGCAGCACCAGGACCTGATGACCGCCATCGAAACCCTGGAAGACGCGATCCGCAAGATCGACCGCGAAACCCGCGAACTGCTGCAAGAGACCTTCAATACCGTCAACGGCCATTTCGGCGAGCTGTTTCCCAAGCTCTTCGGCGGCGGCGAGGCCAAGCTCACCATGACCGGCGAGGAAATCCTGGACGCCGGCGTGCAGGTGATGGCGCAGCCCCCGGGCAAGCGCAACAGCACCATCCACCTGCTGTCGGGCGGCGAAAAGGCGCTGACGGCGACCGCGCTGGTGTTCGCGCTGTTCAAGCTCAACCCCGCGCCGTTCTGCCTGCTGGACGAGGTGGACGCGCCGCTGGACGACGCCAATACCGAACGCTACGCCAACCTGGTCAGCAACATGAGCGAGCAGACGCAGTTCCTGTTCATCTCGCACAACAAGATCGCAATGCAGATGGCCAAGCAATTGGTCGGCGTGACCATGCAAGAGCAGGGGGTTTCGCGTATTGTTGCGGTAGATATAGATTCGGCCGTGCAAATGGCCTCCGAAGCGGCATAAACCCAATATTCAGAAGGGCGCCGGCTGACGGCGCGGGATTTACACATGAGTGATTTGCAGATCGGGCTGATTGCCCTGGGCGTCTTGCTGATACTGCTGGTGCTGGGCTTCAACTGGTGGCAGGACCGCCGGGTCCGGCGCAAGATGCAAAGCCATTTCCCGACCAGCGAGCAGGATCCCCTGCTGGGCGCCGGGGCGGCTCCGGCCGCCGGCGCGCCGCGTCGCGAGCCGGGCATGGGCGGCGACGCGCCGCGCGCGCATCCCGAACAGCCCGTGCCGGTGGACGCCGGCAGCGACGCCGACGATGCCGAGGAGCCGGATCCCGCCTGCGAAGTCGTCATCGAGGTTCATTTCGCCGAACCGGCCCGTGGTGCCGATGTGCTGCCCTACCTGCAAAGCCTGCGCCATGTCGGCCGCAAGCCGATGCGTGTGTTCGCCACCACCGACCAGGGCCGCCACCGCGCCCGCATCCACGCAGGCGAGAGCTATGCCGCGATGTCGCTGGCCGTGCTGCTGGCCAACCGCAGCGGTCCGCTGACGGCCATTGAATGGTCGCAAGCCTGGGCGCGCGCCCAGGACCTGGCCGAGCGTTTCGAAGCCACCATCGAGGGTCCGGACCAGCAAGCCGTGCTGGAGCAGGCCGCCCGCCTGGACGACACTTGCGCCGCGCTGGACACCCAGGTCGGCCTGACGCTGCTGCTGGGCGGCGCGCAGCCCGCCGCCGAAGTGCTCAATGTGGCCCGCGACACCGGTTTCGTCGCCGACGGCAGCCGCCTGGCCTGGCCGTCGGACAACGGCGTGGCCCATTTCACGCTGTCGCGCGCCGACGGCGCCGCGTTCGACGCCGGCATGGGCGGCATCGAACGCCTGTACCTGCTGCTGGACGTGCCCTGCAGCCCGGCCGACAGCCGCGCCTTCGGCCGCATGGTCGAGGTCGGCCGCGAGCTGGCCGCGCGCCTGCGCGCCGAACTGGTCGATGACCAGGGCAAGCCGCTGGCCGATGGCTCCGAAACCGTTATCGATGAGCGCCTGCAGGTGCTGTTCGGCCAGTTGGAGCAGGCTGGCCTGCCCGCCGGCAGCGCGCGCGCGCAACGGGTCTTTGCATAATGAGCAGCCCCTCTGGCGGTGAAACCGCGGCACAGGCCGCGGCGCGTCTGCGCGCCGAGATCGAGCAGCACAACGTCCGGTACTACGTCTACGACGACCCTTCCATCTCGGACGCGGCATACGATGAACTGATGCGGGAGCTGCAGGCCCTGGAGGCCGCGCATCCCGATCTGGTCACGCCCGAGTCGCCGACCCAGCGTGTCGGCGCGGCGCCGGTCTCGGCCTTTGGTAGCGTCAGCCACGCCGTGCCCATGCTGTCGCTGGGCAATGCCTTCGAGGCCGAGGACGTGGAAGCCTTCGACCGCCGCGTGACCGATACGCTGCGCGGCGCGGGCCTCCTGGGCCCAGCCGAAGAAGCCGACTACTTCTGTGAACTCAAGCTCGACGGCCTGGCGATCAGCCTGCGCTACGAAGACGGCCGCCTGGTGCAGGCCGCCACGCGCGGCGACGGCCAGACCGGCGAGGACGTCACCTCCAATATCCGCACGATCAAGGCTATTCCGCTGCAGCTCAGCGGCCCCGCGCCCAAGGTGCTGGAAGTGCGCGGCGAAGTGCTGATGAACCGCGCCGATTTCGAAAAACTGAACCAGGCGCAGGCCAAGCGAGACGAAAAGATCTTCGTCAATCCGCGCAACGCCGCCGCCGGCAGCCTGCGCCAGCTCGACCCCCGCATCACCGCCAAGCGGCCGTTGCGCTTCTTCGCCTACAGCTGGGGCGAATTGCGTGGCATCCCGCAGGAGCAGGCCGGGCTGTTCGACGAGGAGGCTTCCGGCGCCGAGGCGCTGCCCGGCGATACCGGCAAGCTGCATGGCGCCATGCTGGACTGGCTGGGCTCGCTGGGCTTGCCCGTCAACGTGAAGTTCAATCAGCGCGTCCGCGGCGCACAGGGACTGCTGGACTATTACGCCAAGGTGGGGGCGCTGCGTCCGTCGCTGCCCTATGACATCGACGGCGTGGTCTACAAGGTCGATTCGCTGGCGGCGCAGAAGCTGCTGGGTTTCGTGGCGCGCGCGCCGCGCTTCGCGCTGGCGCACAAGTTCCCGGCCGAAGAGGCCACCACGACCCTGCTTGACATCGAGGTGCAGGTGGGGCGCACCGGCGCCATCACGCCCGTCGCGCGGCTCAAGCCGGTGTTCGTGGGCGGCGTCACCGTCACCAACGCGACGCTGCACAATGAAGACGAAATCCGGCGCAAGGATGTACGCATCGGCGACACGGTGATCGTGCGCCGCGCCGGCGACGTGATTCCCGAGGTGGTCGGCGCGGTGCTGGAAAAACGCCCCGCCGACGCGCGTGAGTTCGTCATGCCCACCGCCTGTCCGGTCTGCGGCTCGGCCATCGAGCGGCTGGAGGACGAGACCATCGCCCGTTGCACCGGCGGCCTGTTCTGCGGCGCGCAGCGCAAGCAGACGCTGTGGCACGCCGCCAGCCGCAAGGCGCTGGATATCGAAGGGCTGGGCGAAAAACTGGTGGACCAGCTGGTCGACAGTGGCCGCGTGAAGTCGCTGGCCGATCTGTACAGCCTGCGGCCGCTCGAACTGGTGGGCCTGGACCGCATGGGCCAGAAGTCGGCCGACAACCTAGTCGAGGCCATCGACAAGGCCCGCGCGCCGGCGCTGGGACGCCTGCTGTTCGCGCTGGGCATCCGCCATGTCGGCGAGACCACCGCGCGCGACGTGGCGCGCCACTTCGGCAGCATCGAGGCCATCATGGACGCCGACGAGGACGCGCTGTCGTCCGTGCCGGACGTGGGGCCGGTGGTGGCGGGCTCCATCCGCCGCTTCTTCGCCGAACAGCACAACCGCGACGTCATCGAACAGCTCAAGGCGCAGGGCGTGCATCCGGTGGCCGAGGCCGTGCCCGAAGACACCACGCTGGCCGGCAAGACCTTCGTGCTGACCGGCACGCTGCCCAACTGGACGCGCGAGGAAGCCTCGATGCGCATCCAGGCGGCGGGCGGCAAGGTCAGCGGCTCGGTTTCCAAGAAGACCGCCTATCTGGTGGCGGGCGAAGAGGCCGGCAGCAAGCTGGCCAAGGCGCAGGAACTGGGCGTCACCGTGCTGGACGAGGATGCGCTGAAGGCGCTGCTGGGCCTGGACGGCTGAGCACGCCGGCGGGGTCAGATGCTGCTGCGCGGCATCGAGTCGAGTATCGTTGCCGCCGCGCGTTGCAGCGCGGGCAGGTGCTGGCGCCGCAGCTCATCGGGCGAGCGGGCGCCCAGCACCATGCTGACGCTCAGGCCCGCCACCACCTTGCCTTCATGGTTGCGCAGCGGCACGGCCACGCCGGCAAAACCATCCACCAGCTCGCTGACCGAAATGCTGTAGCCGTCGCTGCGCACCTGGCGGATCAGCTTGCGCAGCGCCGTCTTCGAGACCGTGGTGTAGGGCGTGAGGCGCTTGAGTTCGGCGTTCTCCAGATACTGGTCAAGCGCCTCGTCGTCCAGCGTCGACAGCAGCGCACGTCCCAGCGAGTGGGCGTAGGCGGGCAGGCGGCTGCCGATCGTCAGGTCCAGCTTGAGCAGCTTGGGCGCTTCCTCGCGCGCCAGGAACACAACGTGCTCGCGGTCCAGCACGCCCAGCGAACAGGTTTCACCCAAGGCGCGCGCTACGTCCTGCATCACCGGCCGCACCAGCCTGGGCAGGCTCAGCGACGCGAAATAGGCATATCCCAGGTCCATGACCTTGGGGGTGGGCGAGAACTGCCTGCCGTCCTGCCGTACATATCCCAGCTTTTCCAGCGTCAGCAGGATGCGGCGCGATGCCGCGCGCGTGACGTCCAGCTGCTCGGCGGCTTCCTGCACCGTCACGCTGGCCACGCCTGTGGCGTAGATGCGCAACAGCTGCAGGCCATTGGCCAGGCTGTCGAGAAACTCTTCTTTCTTTTCGCTGGTTTCCGGCAAGGTCGAATCCATGGGTTCACGATGGTGTTCTGCAATGCCTGCGATTGTAGTTTGACATCCGGCGCTTTCTCCATAAAATGATGTTTATCGAACAAATGTTCGCCAAAAGATGTCCGGTCTCAACCATGACACGGACACGCATCCAAGGAGGAAGGCCATGTGCAGCAGATTCATCCGCGCCACGGGCGCGGTCGTCCTGGCGCTGGGCGCGGCGGTCGCCGCGGCCGCCGGCGACGCGTATCCCAACAAGCCCATCCGCTTCATCGTGCCCGCGGCCGCGGGCGGCCCCACGGAAATCGTCACCCGCCTGCTGGCCGAGCGCATGACCCAGAGCATGGGCGTGCCTGTCATCGTCGAGGCCAAGCCCGGCGCCGGCGGCAACATCGGCGCGGACACCGTGGCCAAGGCCGCGCCCGATGGCTACACCATCCTGATGGGCACGATCGGCACCAACGCCATCAACCAGACGCTGTACAAGTCGATGCCGTACCAGCCGCTGAAGGATCTGGTGGCGGTGACCCAGGTCGTGTCCTACCCGCTGGTGGTGGTGGTCAACCCCAAGCTGCCGATCAACTCGGTGGCCGACCTGATCGCCTATGCCAAGTCCCATCCGGGTGAACTCAACCGGGCCTCGGGCGGCAGCGGAACGTCGATGCACATGTCGGGCGAACTCTTCAACGAGATGGCGGGCATCAAGATGCAACACATCCCCTACAAGGGCAGCCTGCCGGCGTTGACGGATGTGATGGGCGGACAGGCCGATCTGGCGTTCGACAGCCTGGTCATCGCCCAGCCCTTGATCAAGGCGGGCAAGCTGCGCGCCATCGCCGTCACTGGGCCCAAGCGCTCGCCGGCCGAGCCGGACGTGCCTTCGGTATCGGAAACGCTGCCCGGCTATGCGATGACGTCCTGGATCGGCGTGTTCGCGCCGGCGGGCACGCCGCGCCCGGTGGTGGATCGTCTTCAGCAGGAGATCGCCAAGGCCCTGGCCGACCCCAAGGTCAAGGCGCAGCTCACCTCGCAGGCCGCCGATCCGGTCGCCAGCACACCCGATGAATTCGCCCGGTTCACGACAGAGGAAACCGAGAAATGGGCGCCCGTGGTCAAGGCGTCCGGCGCCTCCGTTTCCTGAACTTCCGCCAAGGAATCCCTATGTTGCCCATCGATTTCCAGGCCCGCCGCAAACGGGTCGCCCAGCACGCGCGCGAACTCGGTTTCGACGCCTATCTCGGCACCCGCCAGGGCGCCATGCACTATCTGAGCGGGGCGTTCATGCCCTGGCGCGGCGCCGTGCTGGTCACGGCTTCGGGCCACTGCGAGTTCATCTATTGGGCCATGGACGCCGCGCGCGTGCGCGCCGAAGGCCACGACATGGACGTGCATGAATTCGAGTTCGCCGATTTTCCGCAGCTGATCCGCCAGCGGCTGGAGCACCACGGCCTGGCGCAGGGCAAGGTCGCCCTGGACCTGGCGCATCCGGGCGCCGCGCAGATCGCGCCGGGCATGCTGACCGCTGCCGAGTTCTTCTCCCTGTCCGGGCAATTGCCCAAGGCCCGGTTCGAGAACGGGGTGGATGTGATCGACGATCTCATGTTGATCAAGGATGCCGCCGAGATCGAGCGCCTGCGCCATGCCGCCGAAGTGTCCGACTATGGTTTCGAGCAGGGCATGAATGCCGTGCGGGCCGGCGCCACCGAAAATGAAATCGCCGGCGAGATCGAACGCGCCATCCGGCGGCGCGGCAGCACTTGGTCCTGGGCGGTGACGGGCGGCACCGAGGTGGGGGCGGGCGAACGCACCGGCTTCCTGCGCGGCGTCACGCAGCAGGCAACCGACCGGCCCATCGGGCGCGACGAATTCGTCATCCTGGACCTGCATCCGCTGCTGGATCTGTACATGGCCGATACGGCGCTGCCGATCTTCCTGGGGCGGCCGACCGGGGCGCAGGCTGCCTTGATCGATTGCTGGGAGGAAACCGTGCAGACCATGCTCGCCGCGCTGACGCCGGGGCGCGCCATCGCCGACTGCGCGCGGCGCGGCATCGCCGTGTTTGAAAAGCATGGGCTCGCCGAGTTCGGCCTGCCCCTGTTCGGCCACGGCCTGGGCACCTGCGCCCGTACCCGTCCCTTCATCAACCTGCGCAGCCACGACGAGGTCACGCCGGGCATGGTGGTGGCATTGGGCACGCACCTGTACCGGCCCGGCCTGGGCGGCATGCGGCTCGAATACCCCGTCCTGATCGGTGAGCACGGCGCCGAGCCGCTGCTGCGCACCGAGGCCCGCGTCCATCGCCTGCCTTGAACCCATTCTTCGGAGCCCGAACATGAAAGCCCAAGCTCTCAGTCCGCTCATCGGCGCGGAAGTGCGCGGCGTGGATCTCGAAACGCTGGACGACGCGGCCTTTGTCGCCGTGAACGAACTGTTCCTGAAGCATCAGCTGCTGGTCTTCAAGGATCAGCAGCTGTCGCCGGAAGGGCAGCTGCGCTTCAGCCGCCGCTTCGGCGAACTGGATATCCACGTGCTGGCCCAGTACAACCATCCCGAGTACCCCGAGATCTTCGTGCTGTCGAACGAAGTCAAGAACGGCGTGCCCGCGGGCATTGCCGACGGCGGTTCCTACTGGCATTCGGATTTCGCCTTTCGCGAATGTCCCGCCAAGGCCACCATCCTGAACGCGCAGACCATTCCGCCCGAAGGCGGCAATACGCTGTTCATCAACATGTACCGCGCCTACGACACGCTGGACGATGCGATCAAGGCGCAGCTGGACGGATTGAAGGCCGTGCATCGGTATCGCCCGCGCAGCAGCCGCGCCGACGAGGGCACCCGCGTGGTGATGGATGCGACGCAATTGGCGGAGACACCGGACGTGGAACATCCCATCGCGCGCACCCACCCGGAGACGGGGAGGAAAGCGCTGTACGTGCATCCCGGCATGACCGCCGAGGTGGCGGGGTGGGGCGCAGAGGACAGCCGGGAGCTGCTGGAACGCCTGTTCGCGCATTGCACCCAGCCGGAATCCCAGTACGCGCTGCAGTGGTCGCCGGGCGATGTCGTGATGTGGGACAACCGCTGCGTGATGCACAAGGCGACCACGCGGGAGCTGCCGGCCAGCCTGCGGCGGACGATCTATCGGACCACGGTCATGGGCGAGCGTCCGGTATAGGCCATGACGCGTCCCGCCCGCGCCGATCCCTGCCAGGCCATCGGCGAGACCAGGATCGAGAGCATGGCGCTGGACGGCGGCGGTCGCATCGCGCCGGCGCGCGTGGCCTGGCGCCGCTACGGGCCCGAGCCGGCGCAGGCCCGCGCCGTCGTGCTGCTGCTGCACGGCATCTCCGGCAGCCAGCAGGCGCTCGCGCCTGTCAGCGGGGAAGTCCATCCTGATGCGGGATGGGCATCCGGGTGGCTGGGGCCCGGCGCCGCGCTGGATACGCGCCATACCTGCGTGCTGGCGCCCAATGCGTTGGGCTCGTGTTTTGGCAGCAGCGCGCCGGATGCGGAATTGCCCGCCTCGTTTCCCGACTTCACCATCACCGACAGCGTGCGCCTGCAGGGGCTGTGGTTGCGCGCGCTGGGCGTTGCGCGGCTGGATGCGGTGGTGGGCTATTCCTACGGCGGCTATCAGGCGTTCCAGTGGGCGCTCGATCCGCCCGTGCCACTCGGGCGGGCGCTGGCGCTGGCGTCCGGGCCGCGCGGCGGCGGCAGTTGGAGCGACGTGATCGCGTTGCGGCGCCTGGCCGCCGCGCGGCGGGCCGGCGATGCCTTGGCGCAACAGCAGTGGGTCGCGGCGCGGCGGGACGCCTTGATGCGCTATGGCCGGGGCCTGTGGTTGGCCGATGCCGGCGCGCCCGAGCCCGGGCAGGCGCTGGACGCCGAGGCGCGCGCCTGGGCGGCGCGCTTTTCGCCCTGGTCGATGGCCGCCTTGCGGGCGGCAGCCTGCCGCCATGACGTCCGCCACGCGCTCGCGTCCTTGCGCGCGCCGTTGTACTGGCTGCGCTGCGCGTCGGACCTGCTGTTTCCGCCCGGCGATGAAACCGCCTTGCCGCCCTGCGTGCATCCCATGACGGTGGCCGGACGCTATGGCCATGCCTCGCCCGCGCTGGAAGGGCCGCTGTGGGATGCCTGCCTGCGCCGGGCGCTGGCCTGAATGCGGCGGAGCTGGCCGCTGTCGGCGCCAGGCCGCGGACGAAAAAAAACTGCCCGCATGCGCGGGCAGTTCTTCCTGGGCGATCAGCCGATCCTTACTGGATCTTGGCCTTTTCGCGCAGGTCCTTCTGGTAGTCGGCCAGGGTTTGCTGGCGCAGCATTTCCTCGATCTGCGGGCGCACCTGATCCAGCGGCGGGAACTGCACCGGGCGGGTGTCGTCGACCTGGATGATGTGCCAGCCGAACTGCGTCTGGACGGGCTTGTCGACCAGTTGGCCCTTCTTCAGCTGCGTGACGGCCTGAGCGAAAGGCTGCACGTAGTTGGTCGGGGGAGCCCAACCCAGGTCGCCACCCTTTTCGGCGCTGCCGGGATCCTTGGAGTTCTTCTTGGCCAGATCGTCGAACTTGCCCTTGTTGCCCTTCAGTTGGGTCAGCAGGTCGTTGGCGGTCTTTTCGTCTTCAACCAGGATGTGGCGGACCTTGTACTCCATCTTGCCCGCTTGTTCCTTCTTGATCTTTTCGTACTCGGCCGTGACCTTGGCGTCCGACACCGGGTGCTTGGCCAGATAGTCGGCCATCAGCGCGCGCACCAGGATGCCCTGGCGAGCCAGTTCGATCTCGGTCTGCACGTCGGCCTGCTTGGCGATGCCGTTGGATTCGGCGGCCTGCACGAAGATCTGGCGGTTGATCATTTCCTGCTTGACCTGCTCGCGCAGCTGCGGGGAATCCGTGGCGCCCTGGGTGACCAGAAGCTTGACGAATTGATCCAGGCTCTTCTGCGGAATGGCCTTGCCGTTGACGGTTGCCACGTTCTGGGCAAAAGCCGGCAGGGCGATGGCGCAAGCGGCGGCCAGCATGACGATGCGTTTCATGAAAGTCCTTTTACCTTCTATTTGGGAGCCTGTGCGTCTAGCGCAAGCGCATGGATCGGATAGGGGATCAAATCTTGCAAATGATGATACACCAGCCTATGGCGGGCGACGGCGGACTGCCCGGCGAAGCAGGGCGCCACAATCAGCACGCGGTAGTGGCCGGCGCCGTTTTTACTTCCTTCATGGCCTGCGTGCAAATAGGACTCGTCTTGAATTTCAAGACTGACCGGTTCCAGCGCGGCCAGGCGCTCCCGGATCAGGGCGATGCGGTCGGTGGTTTCTGACATGTTGGTAGGGTAGAGGTTCCGCCGTCGACCGCCCGCGCGGGACGTCGATGGCGGAAAAAATGAGGGGTCAGGGTTGCGGCTTGCCGCCGGACGCGCCGGAATCGGACGACGTCTCTTCGCCGGGCTGGATATGTTTGCCCAGCCAGAGCGATTGGCCGATCACGAACACGATCATCAGGCCCATCAGGCCGAAGGCCTTGAAGCTGACCCATTGCGACTCGGTGAACTGGCCGGAGAAGGCCACGTACAGGTTGAGCGCGCCGGCCACCAGGAAGAAACCCGCCCAGACCAGGTTGAGCTTTTCCCAGGCCGGGTCGGGCAGCTGGATCTGCTTTTCCATCAGGCCGCGGATCAGGTTGCGGCGGAAGAACAGCCGCGCCAGCACCAGCGCGCCGCCGAACAGCCAGTACAGCACGGTCGGCTTCCACTTGATGAAGACATCGCTGTGCAGCCAGATGGTGGCGCCGCCGAACACCAGGATCACGGTCAGGTTGATCCAGTGCATGGCCTCGATGGCCTTGCCGGTGAGCTTGAGCCAGACGATCTGCAGCACGGCGGCCGCCATGGCGACGCCGGTGGCGATGAAGATGTCCGCATACCGGTAGGCGACAAAGAACAGGATCAGCGGGAACAGGTCGAACAGGAACTTCTTCATGCGGGGCTTCAGTCTTCCAGCGGTTCAAACGTCATCGACAGCGAATTGATGCAATAGCGCAGCCCGGTGGGCTCGGGGCCGTCGGGGAAGACGTGGCCCAGGTGGGCGTCGCAGATATTGCACAGCACCTCGGTGCGCACCATGCCGTGGCTGATGTCGCGCTCTTCACGCACCCGCGCCGGGTCGATCGGCTCGAAGTAGCTGGGCCAGCCACAGCCGGCGTCGAATTTGGTGTCGGAAGCGAACAGCGGCGTGCCACAGCCCACGCAGCGGTAGATGCCGTGGGTGAACGTGTTCCAGTAGCGGCCGGTGAAGGCGCGTTCCGTACCTTTTTGGCGGGCGACGACGTATTCTTCCGGTGACAGCTGGGCCCGCCATTCAGCGTCGGATTTGCGTACTTTGTCCATATATAGCGCTCTTGGAGTCCCGAGGCCCGGAATGGTTCGGGCATAATCCTGCCCCATGTTAATCCAGTTTGACCAGGTGGTCGTTTCCACGCCGCAAGCCGAGGTGCTGCGCGGGCTCAGCCTGACGCTGGCACAGCGCCGCGTCGGCATCGTCGGCCCGAACGGCGCCGGCAAGAGCACGCTGGCGCGCCTGCTCAACGGCCTGGCCTTGCCGACCTCGGGCCGGGTCAGCGTGGATGGGCTGGATACGCGCCAGGACCTGAAAGCCGTGCGGCGACGGGTCGGCTTCGTGTTTCAGAATCCCGAAAACCAGATCGTCTTTCCCATCGTGCGCGAAGACCTGGCTTTCGGCCTGAAACAGCTGGAACCCGACCGCGCCCGCCGCGAGGCCCGCATCGAGGATCAGTTGCAACGCCTGGGCGTGGCTCACCTGGCGGACCGGGCCAGCCACAGCCTGTCCGGGGGCGAGCGCCAGTTGGTCGCCCTGGCCGCGGTGCTGGTGATGGATCCGGCGCTGGTGGTGTTCGACGAACCGACCACCCAACTGGACCTGCGCAATCGCAACCGCGTCCGCGATGCGATCGCCGGGCTGGCCCACGACGCCGTCGTGGTCAGCCACGACCTGGCGCTGCTGGAGGATTTCGACCGGGTGCTGGTGATCGCCGATGGACGCGTCGCCGCCGACGACCAGCCGGCCGCCGCCCTGCGCTGGTACCGTGATCATTTCGCCTGAGGGCGGCCGCCCATGCTCGAACCGCTCTATATCGCAGGCAATTCCCGACTGCACCGGCTGCCTGCCGGACTGAAGCTGCTGGCGCTGTGCGCGGCGGGGGCGGGGCTGTTCGCGCTGCGCGATCCGCGCTGGCTGGGCCTGGCGTTGGCCGTGGCCGCCGGGTTGGTCTGGTCCAGCGGCGCCGGGGCCGCGCTGCTCTGGCGCCAATTGCGCGGCCTGGCGTGGGTTCTGCTGGCGCTGGGATTGTTCACCGGCTTTTTCCAAGGTTGGGTCGAGGCGCTGGCGGTGCTGCTGCGGGTCGGCGCGATGGTGGGGCTGGCGCTGGCCGTGACGCTGACCACGCGCACCGCCGATCTGATCGCGGTATGTGAATGGGCGCTGCTGCCCTTGCAGCGCCTGGGCCTGCTCGATGCCGGCAAGGTGGCGCTGGCCCTGGCGCTGGCGCTGCGCTTCGTTCCCGAGATCTGGCGCAATTTCCATGAGATCCGCGAGGCGCAGGCCGCGCGCGGGCTCGGCGCCAATCCCCTGGCGCTGATCGTGCCGCTGATCGTCCTGACGCTGAAGCGGGCGCAGGAAGTCTCGGAAGCCATCGACGCGCGCAGTCCCTGAACGCGACGCCTCTTGACCGCGCTTTCATCATCCGGGAAGAATCATCCGGGAAAATCGTCCCTAGGGAGGGGAATGCCATGAAATCCAACAATACCGTGCTGGTGGCGCTGTTCGCGGCGCTCATCGTGGTGCTGAGTCTGGTGCCGCCGATTCCGCTGCCGGCCATTCCGGTGCCGGTCACGCTGCAGACGTTGGGCGCCATGCTGGCCGGCGCCATGCTGGGGCCGGTGCGCGGGGCGCTGGCCTGCCTGCTGTATCTGGCGCTGGCGGCCATCGGCCTGCCGGTGCTGCCGGGTGGACGCGGCGGGATGGGGGCCTTCCTGGGGCCGACCGGCGGATTCCTGATCGGCATGCCGATCGGCGCCTTTGTCACGGGCTGGCTGGCGCGCCGGCTGGCGGGCCGGGCGCCTGGCACCTGGGCCGGCGTGGCGGGCTATGCGGTCGCCTGCGTGGTCGGTGGCATCGCGGTGGTGTATGCCTGCGGCGTGCCCTGGCTGGCCTCTGTCGCCAAGATGGACCTGGGCAAGGCGGCGCTGGCCGTGGCCGTGTTCGTGCCCGGCGATCTGATCAAGGCGGCCGTGGCCGCCTGGGTGGCGTCGCGCGTGGCGCGCGTCTGGCCCATGCCGGGCCGTTGAGGCTCGCGGGCGGACGCATGAGGACAGGGAATCCCCCAACTGACGCATGGGGGGCTTTCCAGTACAAGTTCGCCATTGACGAATGCGTTCGCTGAGTTTCGGTTTCCGTAGCACATCAGGGATTTACCGTAGTTGCGCCGCATCATGTGATACTGATTTAACCCTATAATATTTTTTTCTGTATAACTTTAACTAGGCTCGCTTCGCCTCAAACGAGGCACCAAAAGAAGAGCCGCCACAGGAGACAAAACATGCGCAAGCATTTCGGCTTGACCGCGGCCGCCGCCGCCGTTGCCCTGACCCTTCCGCTGCTGGCCAGCGCCCAGGTCAAGGTCGGCGTGACGGTGTCCAGCACCGGCCCCGCCGCCTCGCTGGGCATCCCCGAGCGCAACACGGTCGCCCTGCTGCCGAAGGAAGTGGCCGGCCAGAAGATCGAATGGATCGTCCTGGACGACGCCACCGACACGACGCAAGCCGTCAAGAACTCGCGCAAGCTCGCCTCCGACGACAAGGTAGACGTGCTGATCGGCACGTCGGTGACGCCGGGCTCGCTGGCCATGGTCGACGTGGCCGCCGAAGCCAAGGTGCCGATGATCAGCGTGGCCGCCAGCGCCAAGATCGTCGAGCCGGTCGACGACAAGCGCCGCTGGGTCTTCAAGACTCCGCAGAACGACGCCCTGATGGCCGGCGCGCTGGCCGACGCCATGTCCAAGTCCAAGGTCAAGACGCTGGGCTTCATCGGCTTCGCCGACGCCTACGGCGACGGCTGGCTGGACGTGATGCAGAAGGCCGCCAAGGCCAAGGGCATCGAGATCGTCTCGATCGAAAAATACAGCCGCACCGACACCAGCGTGACCGGCCAGGTCCTGAAGCTGGTCGGCGCCAAGCCCGACGCCATCCTGATCGCCGGCGCCGGCACGCCCTCGGCCCTGCCGCAAAAGGAACTGCGCGCGCGTAACTATGGCGGCGTGATCTATCAGACCCACGGCGCCGCCAACAACGATGTGCTGCGCGTCTGCGGCAAGGATTGCGACGGCATGTTCCTGCCGGCCGGCCCGCTGCTGGTCGCCGCTCAGCTGCCTGACAGCAACCCGGTCAAGAAGTCGGCCCTGGCCTACGTCGAGACCTACGAGAAGGCCCACGGCGCCGGTTCGACCAACACCTTCGGCGGCCATATGTGGGACGCCGGCCAGCTGGTCGTGGCCGCCTTGCCCGCCGCGTTGAAGACCGGCGCCAAGCCCGGCACGCCGGAGTTCCGCGTGGCCATGCGCGACGCGCTGGAAAGCATCAAGGACCTGCCCGCTTCCCAGGGCGTGTTCAACATGTCGCCCACCGACCACGCGGGCTTCGATGAACGCTCGCGCGTCATCGTCAAGGTCGAAGGCGGCAAGTGGGTGTACCAGCCGGGCCTGTAAGGCGCGGCTCGCCTGTTCACAGGGCGCCCGCAAGCGGCGCCCGCGCCATTGGGGGGGGGGGGGGGGGGGGGGGGGGGGGGGGCG